>NZ_BAAGZM010000234.1:0-6230 GCF_054778495.1 Hymenobacter agri | reverse complement strand
GCCGACGCCGTGGCCGGCCGCCTCTCCATGGCCCCGCTGCTGCTGGTAGGCGCCGGCAACGACCCCAACGAGCCGCTGCGCCCGCTGGAGCTCAGCCAGAATAACGTGCTGAAACTGTTTGGCAAGCGCGATGACGCCGTGAAAGCCTACGCCATGACCAAACAACTGCTCTACGACAAGCCCACCGACGTGGCCCGCATGATTGACTACTTCAACAAGCTGGCCGTGGTGAAATAGCCAAAACCAGCCAGCCACAAAAAAGCCCTTTCTGCGCGCGCAGAAAGGGCTTTTTTGTGGCCGATAAAACTTACAGCGGGTCGGCCACTACTTTGAAGGTGGCATCCGAGCGCACCGTGAGGGAGTCGCGAATGAAGTAGTTCGGCCGCTGCCGGCTGTACACCGTCAGCTCGTACGTATCGGCTTTCAGGTACTCTTCGAGCCGGGCTGTGGTCGGAATCAGCGTCAGGCTTTTCACTCCCCGCGGCGGGTTGTAGAGGTTGGCCAGCAGAATCCGGTTGTTCACGTTGGGCGTGTTGATGTACACCCGCAGCGTGTCCAAAAAGTCGAAGTTCAGGTTCGACGGACTCACCAGCGTGAGCTGCATCTGGTCGAGCAACACGCTCTTCACCTTATCGCGGGTGGTTTTGTTGGTTTGAAACGCCTGGGCCGAGTTGGTGATGATGGTGACCGGCTTGGGCAGGCCGGTATAGAAGATGCTGGGCGGCGGAATGCGCGAATCCTGCGCCACATTCATGGTGAAATTCAGCGTCTGAATGCCGGTTACTGACTTGATAATGTCTTCTTTTTTGCAGCCAAACATGGCCAGCAGCAGCAGCAGCACAGGCGCGTAAAAGAATTGCTTTTTCATAATCAACCAATCTGGTGCGGATGCTGAATATACGAATAACCGGCCGCGAAAAGTTCGCTGCACCCGCTAATCCATCATGTCGGCCGACTTTGGCGGGTCGGGTACGAAGCCGGGATTCCAGCTCATCGGGTAGCGGCCGTCCACGTAGGGCAATGCGGCTTCGGTGAGGTAGAGCGGGCGGAAAGTGTCGACCATCACGGCCAGCTCGTGGGTTTCCTTTTTGCCAAGGCTGGCCTCCACGGTGCCGGGGTGCGGGCCGTGCGGCAGCCCCGTGGGGTGCCAGGTAAAGGAGGCCAAATCGACGCCCTTGCGCGACATGAAATTGCCGGCCACGTAGTACAGCACCTCGTCGGAGTCGACATTAGCGTGGTTGTAGGGGGCCGGAATGCTGAGCGGGTGGTAGTCGAACAAGCGCGGCACGAACGAGCAGATAACGTAGTTGTGCCCCTCGAACGTCTGGTGCACGGGCGGCGGCTGGTGCAGGCGCCCGGTAATCGGCTCAAAATCGTGAATGCTGAAGGCGTAGGGGTAGAAATACCCGTCCCAACCTACCACATCAAAGGGGCAGTGCGCGTAGGTCAGCTCGTGTAGCAGGCCCTCTTTCTTGACATGCACCACGTAGTCGCCCTCAGGCAAATCCTGCTGAATCAGCTCGCTCGGTGGGCGAATGTCGCGCTCGCAGTAGGGCGAGTGCTCCAGCAGCTGGCCGAAGTGGTTGCGGTAGCGCCGCACCGTCTCCACGGGGCTGAACGACTCGATGATGAGTAGCCGCACCGGCCCCTCGTTGAAGTGAAACTGGTGAATGACCGTGCGCGGCACCACCACGTAGTCGCCGGCCTCGAACACGACTTTGCCCAGCTGGCTCCAGAGCTCGCCGCTGCCTTCATGCACAAAAATCACCTCGTCGGCCTGGGCGTTTTTGTAGTAGTAGTCCATCCGCTTATCCGTGGGGTTGCAGATGCTCATCGTTACGTCGGCATTGCCGAGCAGCGTCTGGCGGGCGGCCAGGTAGTCGCCGCCGGTGCTGGTCTGGGCCAGGGTACGCAGGTGCTCGGGCTGGAGCGGACGGTCCTTCAGCAGTTTGGGGGCGTAGGGCTTGGGCGTGCCCACGTGCTTAATCTGGGTGGGCGGGTGCACGTGGTAGAGTAGCGACGACACGCCATGGAAGCCCTGCGTGCCCACCAGCTGCTCCGAGTACAGGGAGCCGTCGGGCTGGCGGAACTGGGTGTGGCGCTTGCGTGGAATCTGGCCGAGGCGGTGGTAATAAGCCATATTGTTGGGTGGTGGGATTGGAGCAGTGAAGGTAAGAACGAGCGTTGGCAAATGCCGGAGCCTACCCGTCATCCGGAGCAGAGCGAAGGACTTTATCACGTTTGCGCGTGCCTGATTACTGGTAAATCGTTCATCGGTGATAAGGTCCTTCGCTCTGCTCCGGATGACCGACGGGAGCTGTAGCTACCGCAAACGTTTTCGTAACTATATCCGCTATAATCCTAGCTTTTAGGCGAAACAGGCCGATACCTTTAGTCGCCTGTTCGCCCCATCTGGCCGCTTTCTGCCCGGCCGTGCTACTCGTGCAGCGCCCCGTGGTTGGGCGCCCGGCTGCCACTGGCTCTGCCAGTCGTAAGCCCATGTTTTTCTGGATTCTGGTTGCCACCGATGCTTTTCGGCTGGCCCTGCCCGGCGTGCCCGTTGCGCGGGCGGCCCGGCTTTTCCTGCTTCACTCCTCCCCTACTCCCACCCATGAAGAAACTGCTATTCCTGCTCCTGCTTAGCTGGCTGACGCTTACTGCCGGTTTCGGCCAGGCCATTTCGCCCTACCTCACCGGCCAGAATGCCTGGCTGCCCACGGCGTTGGGCACTCAGGTTTTCAACGGGCAGCTCGACCGGCTGTGGCCCATCGTGAAGCAGTCGAAGGTGCGTATGATTCGCATTGGCGGCAACGGCGTGAACTCCAACCTGGTGACGAATGCCCAGTACATCGCCCTGATTGACTCCATCCGCCGCATCGGGGCCGAGCCGATGGTGTCGGTTTCGGAGGGGCGCGGGCGGTTCACGGCGGCGCAGGCGGCGGCAGTGGTGCAGTACGTCAACATCACGATGGGCCGGAACATCAAATACTGGATTATCGGTAACGAGCCCGACCTGAACAATTCCTCGCAGCCTAACCCCGTGCCCGTAGCCGGCGTGGAAGCCTACATCAAGTCCTTCGCCTCGGCCATGAAGGCCGTAGACCCCAACATCCTGACCGTGGGGCCCGAAAATGCCAGCTACAACAGCTACATGCCCGCGCTGGTGGGCGGCGCCAACGACATCACCGGCACCGATGCCAACGGGCGCTACTACATCGATATCATCTCCTTCCACACCTACCCCTTCAACGGCACGCAAACCCGCGCCGCCGTGGTGGCCGGCCCCACCAGCCTGACCACCAACGTGAACAACCTGCTGGGGCTGATGGCCAACGCCAACGCCCTGCACAACCGCACCGGGGCCAACGCTCTGCGCTGGGCCCTCACCGAGTTCAACGTCGACTACGCCAACCCGGCCGCCAATACCGTGGAGGGCGTGGGCGTGCACTCGTTTCTGAACGGGCAGTTCTGGGCCGAGATATTTGGCGTGGGCATGAAGTACGGGGCCGTGTCGATGCAGGCCTGGTCGATTCATGAGGGCAGCGGGGCGCGCGGCACCGGCGATTTGGGCTACCTCGACGGCCCAACGGCCGCCACCGTGAAGCCGCGCTCGGCCTTCTGGCACGAGAAGTTGGTGGCGGAGAATATGCACGGCACCAACCTGAACGCCACCGACAACCAGTCGCTGGTGAAAGTCCTCAGCAGCACCGACAACGGCACCACCGCCGTGATGGTGCTGAACGAAAGCGACGTGACGGACTACGACTTCACAGTGCAGCTGGACGGGACCACGGTGTCCGGCGCGGCAGCCCTGAAAATCAACGTGCCGGCCGGCATCAACACCGATTACAACGACAAGATTTATGCGCAGTCGACGCTGGTGCTGCTGTTCAACGCGCAGGGTGCGCTAACGCGCAAAATCGTGTACTCGCTGCAACACGCACAGCAAACGCTGCCTCCCACCTACCTGAATCCCGGCCAGACCTTCACGCTGGCCAACTTCACTTCGGATAAAACGTTCACCTGCACGGCTCCCGAAGCGGTAACGTACTCAGCCAACGTGCTGGGCGAGTTTACTTCGATAACCTGGAATTTCGGGGCGGGTGCCACGCCGGCCACCGGCACCGGCAAAAACCCGCCGGCCGTGACCTACGCTACCGCCGGCAACCCCACCGTGACCATGACGCTGGTGAACCCGGACACGACCATCGTGGTGAGCAAAACGCCGGTGCAGGTGAGCGCCTGCATCCGCACGCCTTATACCGGCATGGCGGCCGTGATTCCGGGCGTCATCAAGGCAGTGGAGTATGACAACGGCGGCGAAGGCGTGGCCTACCACGACTCGGACGCGGCCAACCGCGGCGCGGCCGTGGACCCCACCGTGCCCCGGCCCAGTGAAGGCGTGGATACCGAAAACGGCGACGCCGGCTACACCAACGTGGGCTACTCGGCCACCGGCGAGTGGCTGAAATACACCGTGAACGTGCTGCGCACCGGCCTCTACCGCGTCACGGTGCGGGTGTCGACGGGGGCGACTTCGACGGGCTCGCTGCGGCTGAGCGTGGATGGCGTAGACAAAACCGGCGTGGTGCCAGTGCCCGCCACGGGCGGCTTCGGCACCTATCAGGATTTGGTGATTAACAACGTGTACCTGGAGGCGTCGCCGAATGCGACGCTGAAATTCGACCTTGTGAGCGCCAGCCTCAACTTCTCGAAGCTGACGTTTGCGGAGCAGCCCATCTCGGGCATCGTGGTGAACCGCGTGTACAACGGCAGCTCGACGTCGGACGGCTCGACCGATGCGGTGGAGCTGCTCGTGACGCAGGACCACCTCGACATCCGCGGGCTGATTGTGAAGGACTTCGAAAGCAACCTGACGCTGGACAACGGCGGCAAAATCCAGTTCAAAGACAACGCCTTGTGGAAGGACTTGCGCATCGGCACCACCATCGTGCTGCGCCGCCTGGCCTCGGGTATCACTGGCTACGCGACGGATACCGACGCCTCGGATTTCACGCTGGATATGCTGATGGAGAACACCACATACTTGGCCGATTTGTCGAACGCAGGCCAGAATTTCAACCTGACCCAGACCGATATGGTGCTGCTGAAAACCGGCCTCGCCAGCGGCATCGACAACCCGGTGCACGCGCTGATATCGAACAACGGCAGCACCAACGCCCTCTACACCGGCCTCACGGGGCCGAAGCTGGTGGCCAGCGCCGCGCTCGGCACCGGTTCCTTTATCTACCCGCTGAACCCGGCCCAAACCACTGCTGACTACAATAGCAGCAGCGCGGCCAGCAGCACCAGCGCCAGCCGCAACTGGGGCTACGGCTTCGGCACGGGCAACATCAGCTACATCCAGCTGCTGCGCAACCAGGCTTTCGCGCCGCCCGGCATCGTGGTGAACCGCGTGTACAACGGCTCGAACGACGCCAACGGCAACCAGGACGCCGTGGAGCTGCTCGTAATTCAGGACCATTTCGACGCCCGCAACCTGATTGTGAAAGACTTCGAAACCAACAACACGGCCGATAACGGCGGCAAGTACCGCTTCAACAACACGGCCTTCTGGAGCGACCTGCGCAGCGGCACCACTATTGTGCTGCGCCGCCTGGCTGGCCCCACCGGCTACGTGCCCGACGTGGACGCCTCGGATTTCACGCTCGATTTGCTGCTGGATAACGCCACATACCTCACCAACCTGGCCACCAACAACTCGTTCAACATCACGCAGTACGACATGGTGATGGTGAAGTCCGGCGGCGTGGCCACAGGCGTGGCGGGGGCCATCCATACCTACGCCACCAAGGGCGGCGGCAGCGCGGGCGTACCCTCGGCCCTCTACCTGTCGGTAACGGGCGCCAAGATGACTTCGCCCGATGGCACCGATGCCGGCGGCGGCACCTTCCACTACCCCCTGAACCCGGCGCAGGACCTGACCGACTACAACGGGACCAAGGGCGCGCTGAGCAAGAGCACGGCCTTCAACTGGGGCTACGGTTTCGGCCAGCCCAACATCGACTACATCCAGAGCCTGCGCAACGCCGTAACCGGCCCTGATTTGGTGGTAGCCAACGGCCAGCGCCTCGCGGCCGGCGGCAGCTACAACAGCATCACGGTGCAACCTGGCGGGCTGCTCACGCTGCTGGGCGCTACCAGCGTGGCCGGCACCGTGCAGGTGCAAACGGGCGGCGTGTTCGTGAGCAACTGCCAGGCGCTGGGCG
>NZ_BAAGZM010000233.1:0-6258 GCF_054778495.1 Hymenobacter agri | reverse complement strand
CTCAGCCCTCCCACTCCAACGACCCGGCCGCCAGCACGCCGCAGCCGGCCGAAGAATCGGCCAAGCACGCCGGTACGCACAGCGTAGCTGCCAACACTACCGCCAGCTCGCGCGAGCCCGGCACCTCGGCCACCGATACCGGCGGCAACGTGCGCTAATTGAACAATGTAGAGACGCATACTTGCGTCTCGTCGTTGAACGGTTTTTGCCATAACGGCGCAGACGACGAGACGCAAGTATGCGTCTCTACATCGTCCAACCAAAACCAAAAAGCCCCCGCAACAGCTGTTGCGGGGGCTTTTTTATAACTAACGCTCCTGAATGGTTACGCGGCGGCGGCGTGTTCGCGCACGTAGCGCACGAAGTCGCCCACAGTGGTGAGCGGCACTTCATCGGGGATGGTGATGCTGAAGTTGCGCTCCAGCTCGAGGATGATGTCGACTACGTCGAGGGTTTCGAAGCGCAGGTCGCGGGCGAGGCTGGCGGTTTTGCGCACGCGGCTGGCCCGAATGGCTTTACGCTTGCTGATAATGCGGAATACCTGCTGCTCGATAGTTGCGGAGGGAGCCAGGCTCGTAGTGGATACGTACATAATAAAAAGCGAAAAAAGATGGTGAGTGAAGCGCGGCAGCGGCCCGGCCCAGGTGCCCGCCGGCGGTAGCCGCTGCAACAGCTACCAGCCGGCGGACACCGACAACGCCTTAAGCGCTATGCCAGTACAGGCGGCGTAGCCGCCTGTATTTCCTCAGAGTCCACCTCCTGAGAAATGGTTGCAACGTGGTCGGGATTTTTTCCCGAAATTTTTCCTTTGAGCGTTTCGCTCAGCAAATACATCACCGGCACTACCAGCAGCGTGATGCCCGTGGCGAACACCAGACCGAAGATGATGGTCCAGGCCAGCGGGCCCCAGAACGTTACCGACTCGCCGCCGATGAAGAAGTGGGCGTTGCCGCTGGCGAACAGCTCGTAGAAGTCGATGTTCAGGCCGATGGCCAGCGGGATGAGGCCCAGCGTGGCGGCTGTGGCCGTGAGAATTACCGGGTTGAGGCGGGTGCGGCCGGCCATCACGATGGCCTCGCGCAGCGGCATGCCCTGCGAGCGCAGCATGTCGGTGAATTCAACCAGCAGAATCCCGTTTTTCACCACGATACCGGCCAGGGCGATGATGCCCACGCCCGTCATCACGATGCTGATGCTCATGCCCGTGATGGCCAGGCCCCAGAACACGCCGGCAATCGAGAACAGCACTTCCGACAAAATGATGAGCGGCTTGCTGAACGAGTTGAACTGCGTAACGAGGATGAGGAAGATGAGGCCCAGGGCGCCGATACCGGCCAGCGGCAGGAAGTCGGAGGTTTCCTTCTGGTTTTCCTGGGCGCCGCCCATGTTGATGGTATAGCCGGGGGGCAGCGGGAACGACTTAAGGGCCGTCTGGATGTTGCGCACCACGTCGGGGCCGGTGTAGCCACCCAGCACGTTGGAGCTGATGGTGATGACGCGCTTGGTGTCTTTGCGCTTTATGCCGCCGTAGGTGCTGCCGTAGCTCACGTCGGCCACCGACGAGATGGGCACCTGGCGCACGGCGCCGGTGGCGTCGCGGAAGGTGAGCGGGGCGTTCACGATGGCATCCACGTCGGAGCGGTAGGGCTGGGCGTAACGCACCTGGATGGGGTATTCGTCGTCGGGGGTCTTGAATTTGCTGGCCTCGGTGCCGTAGATGGCCGTGCGCACTTCCAAGCCAATCTGGCCGGTGCTGATGCCCTCGCGGTTGGCGCGGGTACGGTTGATGTTGACGGCGATTTCGGGGTTACGGTCTTCGAGGTTGGAGCGCAGTTGCTCCACGCCGCCGATTTTCAGCGAGTCAACGTAGCGAATCACCTTTTTCGAGAGGGCCGCCAGTTTGGGGTAGTCGTCGCCGGCTACTTCGATGGCGATTTCCTTGCCCGTGGGCGGGCCGCTGGCTTCCTGGTCGACCGAGATTTCGGCGCCGGGAATGCCCTTCACCACTTCGCGGATTTTATCCATGTAGATGTGGGTTTCGGGGCCGGTGCGCTCGCTCAGCTCCTTGAAGGCCACGCCCACCTTGCCCATGTGCGACTGCGATACGCCCGAAGCCGTGGCTTCGCCGGGGTCGCCGGCGCCGATGGCCACGTTGGTAATTACCGATTCCACGTCGGGGTTCTTCTCACCAATCACGCCGTAGATGCGCTTTTCGAGCACCCGCGTAATCGAGTCGGTCACTTCTACCCGGGTGCCGACGGGCATTTTCAGGTAGGTGTAGATGAACTTGGGGTCGCCTTTGGGGAAGAACTGCACCGCCGGCTTGCGAATACCCACGGCCACGAACGAGCCGATGAACAGCACCACTACGCCCACCATTACCAGCGTGGGGTGGCCAATGGACCAGCGCACCAGGCTGGCGTAGCCGTCCTGAAACTTGGGCAGGGCGCGGGTCTGGAACCAGCCAATCATTTTCACCAGCAGGAATTTATCGAGCAGAATGAAGCCGGCCAGGGCCAGGCAGACGTTGCCGATGAAGTGGCCCATCAGGCCGCTCACCTGCCCGTCGGGCGATACCTCGTGCGTACCACCCAGGGCCATCACGTTGAACAGCACGCCCAGCGCCACCAGCACGCCCACGGCGATGAGCAGGCCGCGCGAGAACTTGGGCTTGCCGTGCATGTCTTCCTCGAAATGCTCTTCGCGCTCCATGAAGCTCACGGCAAACACCGGGTTCATGATGAAGGCTACTACCAGCGACGACATCAGGGTAATAATCAGCGTCACGGGCAGGTAGTACATGAACGAGCCCACGATGCCCGGCCAGAACATCAGCGGCACGAACGGGGCCACTGTGGTGAGTGTACCGGCCAAAACTGGCACGAATACCTCGCCGGCCGCGAATTTGGCGGCTTTCTCGGTGCTCAGGTTGGGGTGCTCGTGTAGCAGGCGGTGGGTATTTTCAATCACCACAATGGCGTCGTCGACCACGATGCCCAGCGCCAGCAGGAAGGCGAAGAGCACAATCATGTTCAGCGAGAAGTGGAAGCCCGGGATGATGAGGAAGGCCAGGAACATCGAAATCGGCACCGACAGACCCACGAACATAGCGTTGGTGGTGCCCATGAAGAACATCAGGATGAACGTGACGAGCAGGAAGCCGATAACGATGGTGTTGATGAGGTCGTGCAGCGTCACGCGGGTGTCGTTCGAGGTGTCGCCGGTCACGGTGATGGTCAGCTCCTTGGGCAGGCTGGTCTTCGAGTCCTTAATCAGGGCCTTTATTTTATCCGAGGCGTCAATCAGGTTTTCGCCCTGACGCTTCACCACGTTTAGCGTGATGGCCGGCTTGCCGTCGAGGCGGGCATAGCTTTCGCGGTCCTTGAAGCCATCCGTCACGGTGGCGATGTCGCCGAGGCGCACGGGTGCGCCGTTCAGGTTTTTCACCTGGATGTCGGCAATGTCCTCGGCGCGCACGTACTGGCCGGCCACGCGTACGGCGCGCTTCTGCCCGCCCACGTCGATGGTACCGCCCGACACGGTTAAGTTCTCACCGCCGATGGCGCGGGAGATGTCCGAGAAGCCCAGGCGCGAGGCGCGCAGCTTGTTCAGGTCCACGTCCACGTTCACCTGCTGGTCGAGGGCGCCGATGATGTCGACGCGGGTGATTTCGGGCAGGGCCTCAATCTTGTCCTGGAAGTCGTCGGCGAACTTTTTAAGCTGGGCGGCGGGCAGGTTGCCGGCCAGGTTGACGTACATAATCGGCTGCTCGGAAATGTTGATTTCCTTCACCGTGGGGTCGGTGGGCAGGTCGTTGGGCAGCTCGGTGCGGGCCTTGTCCACGGCGTCCTTGATGAGCTGCTTGGCGTACTGCACGTCGATGCCGGAGTTGAACTCCACGTCCACGATGCAATAGTCCTGGTTGGAGGTGGAATTAATGTGCTTCACCCCATTCACGCTCTTAATCTCCTTTTCGAGCTGGCGCGTCACCAGGTTTTCGATGTCCGTCGGCGAAGTGCCGGGGTACACCGTGGCCACGATGATGCGCGGAATCACGATGTCGGGGAATTTCTCCTTGCCGAGCTTGATGTATGCGAAAATGCCCGCCACGCACAGCAGCACCGTGATGATGTAAATGCTGGTTTTGTTATTAATGGACCAACTGGTTGGGCCAAACTCTTTTTCGATGTCCTGCATGGTTTCTTCTCTGAAATCCTGAGAAATTGTTTGCGGTGTAGAGACGCAATATTTTGCGTCTCGTCGTTGCTGATGTTGTTAATACTGCGTGGTTTGCGCGGTTACGCTCGTTCAACGACGAGACGCAAAATGTTGCGTCTCTACGCGCCCTGCACGGCCACGCGCTGGCCTTCGTTCAGGTTCTGGTAGCCGGCCGAAATGATTTTATCCTCAGCGGTCAGGCCGCTGGTCACTTCCACCTTACCGTTGTAGGTGTTGCCGGTTTTGATGACGCGCTTCTTGGCCACAGCCTTGCCGCCCTCTTGGCCCACCACGTACACGTAGCTGTTGGTTTCGTCTTTCTGCACCAAATCCACCGGGATGACGGTGGCGTTGGCGGCGGCATAGTTCTGGATGCGCACCGTGGCCACCATGTTGGGGCGCAGGTCGGCGGCCTTGCTGCCTTGCAGGCGCAATTCCACCGTGAACGTGCGGTTGGTGGCGTTGATGCTACGGCTCACCACGCGCACCGTGGCGGGGATTTCCTCGCCACCCAGGTCCGGAATGGTCACCACGGCCGCGTCGCCGGCCTTGATGCTGTTGCCGTAGGCTTCCGACACGTCGGCCAGGATTTTACCGCCCGAGCCGCTGGTGAGGCGCACCACCGGCGCGCCGGGGGCCGTGATTTCGCCCAGCTTGGGTAGCACCTCATCTACAATACCCGCAAAAGGGGCCACTACATTATACAGGGCGCGCTGCTGGTTGAGCGTGGCCAAGTTGCGCTGCAGGGCCTCGTAGTTGTTCTTGGCTTGCAGGTATTGGATTTCGGTGCCAATCTGCTGGGCCCACAGGCCCTTCTGCTTCTCGTACACGGTGCGGGCCAGGTCCATGCGGGTGCGCAGCTCGGCGGCGTTGGCGTCGAGGATGCTGGCATCAATGGTGGCCAGCACCTGGCCCTTGCTCACCCGGTCGCCGCGCTGCACGCGGATGCTGGTGAGCGAGCCGGCGGCGCGGGCGCCCACGGTGGCGTTCTGGTCGTAGTCGACGCGGCCCTGCACTTCGAGGTAGCTCTTGAAGCTCTCGGGCTTGGCGTTCATCACCGACACGGGCGTGGCGGCCACTTCGGCCGGGCCGCCGGTTTTGGCTTCGAGCTCGGCAATTTTAGCCTGCGTGGCGGCCTGCTCGCTTTTCAGCTTGGCCAGCTCGGCCTTGGGGTCTTTGTTCGAGCCACCGCAGGAAGCCAGCAGCAGGGTGCTGGCCAGGAAGAGCGCAGCGGGTTGAGTTGGGTTGAAACGCATGGGTAAGCGGGGTATTTCGGTGTTTAAAGGGGAAGCGGGCTAGGCCCAGCGTTATTTTTTCACTTGGTTGTACAGCTCGCCAGTGGCTTTGTCGCGGTCTACTTTGGCCACCAGCACGTCGTACACGGCGCCGTAATAGTTGGTCTGGGCCGAGCGCAGGTCAGTTTCGGCGGTAATCACCTCCAGGTTGGAGCCCACGCCGGCGTTGAACTTGATGCGCGTCACGCGGGCCACGTCGGTAGCCAGGTCGAGGTTGGCTTTCTGGTTGTCCAGCACGTCGAGGGCGTTGATGAGCGTGGTGCGGCTCTGGGCATCCTGCAGGTCGATGCTCTGCTTCAGGGTTTCGAAGCCGCGCTCGATGGTTTGCTGCTGCAAGCGGCTCTGCTGCACCAGGTACTTGCGGCGGAAGCCATCAAAAACCGGCACCTGCAGGCTCAGGCCCACGTTGCCGAAGCCAAACCAGTTCTGGTTGGCAAAGCCCGCCGAGTTGGTCGAGTTCGGACCGCGGAAGGCGAACAGCTCGCTCGCCGTTTTGGCCGAGCCCGTGAAGCCGTAGGCCCCCGTGAGCACGAGGCGCGGGTAAGCGCCCGCCTGGCGGTTGCGCAGGTCGAGGCCGGCCAGGGCCTGCTGCGTTTCCAGGGTCGAAAACTCGATGCGGTTGTTATAGTTGATGGCTCCGCGGGCCGCCGGCGGCAGGCCACCCGAAAGGGCATTCTGTTGGTCGAGGCGGTTTTGGGCGGCGGTATTGTCGGGGCTGGTCGGGGCCGGAGCGGTGGGCACGGCG
>NZ_BAAGZM010000232.1:0-6259 GCF_054778495.1 Hymenobacter agri | reverse complement strand
TGGCCGCCGCGGCCCGCGCCGCCGCCGGGCTGCTGCTGGTAGCGCTGGTAGTCGGCCCCGAACTGGTCGTACTTCTTGCGCTTGTCGGGGTCGCTGAGGACTTCGTTGGCTTCGTTTATTTCCTTGAATTTCTGCTCCGCACCCTTGTCGTTGGGGTTCACGTCGGGGTGGTGCTGGCGAGCCAGCTTGCGGTATGCTTTTTTGATTTGCTCGGGCGTGGCGTTTTTATCCAGGCCCAGCACTTTGTAATAGTCTTTGTACTCCACTTGATGCAGAAATTTATAGATTCGAATGCTGTAAATCGTAGCAGGTACGCCGGGCAGTACCCGGCCGGGTGCCAGGATTAATTAAGGTTGCGCTTATCCAAGTTGCTCGGCACAACGTTTATAGGGAATTGAACGGAACTAAATCGGCAAAAGTTGATTTTAGCAGCCGGATAAATGTGGCCCCGATTTTGCACTACCTGCACTACCCTGTTTTCAACAATATGCAAATAAAGCCGTAACTTGCTCTCTGAAAGCATTTACCGCTGTTATTTTCAATTTCTATTTTAGACTTTTCCATGAAGCCCACCCTTCTTCTCCGCTTCTCGCTATTTGCTATGCTGCTCGGCAGCCTGGCTACCTCGGCCCAAACCCCGCGCCCCGGCCGGCCAGTGCCCAAGCCCCGCGCAACGGCCAGTAAAACCGAAGGGGTGAAGGACGGCCTCGCCATGCTGAACGGCCGGGTAGTGCTCACCGAGCTGGGCATCAGCAACCCGCTGGTGGCCGATAAAAAGCTCATCAATGGTACGGTCATCACCCCCGCGGGCGTGGTAACGGGCACCGACGGCACCACGGCCCAAATGAAGGAAGGCGACCACGTGTCGCTCTCGGGCCGCATCACTTCCCGGGCCGAAATCGCCGCCGCCGACAGCATCGCCAAAATTCAGCTCTTCGACGCCCTGCACCCCGGCAAGCGCAAGAAGATGGAAGAAGCCGCCGAGAAAAAAGCCAAGGCCAAGGAAAAAGCGGCCGAAGCCAAAGCCAAGGCCAAAGAGAAAGCCGCCAAGCGCAAGAAATAAGTGCTACCCGCCCAACGCAAAGCGCCGCCTCTTCATCAGAGGCGGCGCTTTGCGTTGGGCGGGTAGCGGGCCGGCGGGTTCGTCCTATCTTCGGGGCCTTACGTATTCGGCCCCATGCTCTTTTATACCGTCATGAAGCCACTGGTGCAGGTGGCGTTGCGCGTGTTTTTCCGTCGCATCGAAGTGCGCCACCCTGAACGGATGCACCTGCCCGGCCCCCTGCTGCTGGCCGGCAACCACCCCAACACGCTGATGGACCCACTGCTGGCCGCCGTGAACCGCCGCCAGCCCATTGCCTTCCTGGCTAAAAGCACGTTTTTTCAGAACCCCGTGCTGCGCGCCATCATGCAGTCAGGCAACTCCATTCCCATCTACCGGGCGCAGGATACCGGCACCGGCGTGGGCGGCGTGGCCACCCCCGAAGAGCGCGCCGCCCAGAACGAGGCCAGCTTCGGCCGCTGCTACGACTATCTGGGCCGGGGCGGTACCATCATGATTTTCCCGGAGGGCACCAGCGTGAGCGAGCGCCGCCTGCGGCCGCTCAAAACCGGGGCGGCCCGCATTGCCCTCGGGGCCGAAGCCCGCCACGGCTTCAAGCTGGGCCTGAAGGTGGTGCCGGTGGCCACCAATTACTTCGACCCGCACCGCTTCCGCTCCGATGTGCTACTGAACGTGGCCCCACCCATTCGGGTGGCCGACTACGCCGAGGCCTACGCCCGCGACCCCGACGAGGCCGCCGACCAGCTCACCGAAGCCATTCGGGTGGCGCTGGAGCGGCGCCTCGTCATCAGCCGCGACGCGGCCGAGGATGCCTTCGTGCAGCAGATTGAGCGCACCTTCGGCGACCACCTTAATCCCGACGACGACCCGAACACGCTCTACGACAACTTCCAGCTCAGCCGCACACTGCTGCAGGCCCTGCCTTGGGCCGAAAAGGAGTTTCCCGAGCGCCTGGCCGAAGCCCGGGGCCGCTTCGAAAATTACCTGGCCGAGCTGCGCCACCACGGCATCAACGACGAAGCGCTGGACGCCCAGCGGCGCGGCTCCATCACCGGCCTACTGAACCTGGTGTTTGGCGTGCCGGTGTGGCTATACGGCGTTATTAATAATTACCTGCCCTACATTTTGCCTTCGCTGGTAGCCAAGCGCGCCACCAAGGATGTGGAATTTGTTGCGCCCATTATGCTGGTGGTGGGCATGATTACTTTCCCGCTGGCCTACGCCCTGCAAATTGCGGCTGTGCAGCACTGGCTCACGCACGACTGGCGCCTCACGCTGCTCTACGGCCTGAGCCTGCCCTTCACCGGCTTTTACGCCCTTGGCTATTGGACCAACCTCTCCGCACGACTGCGGCGGCTACGGGCGGCACGACTGTTTCGGCGGGCGCCGGCCGTGGGCCAGGCCCTGCTGGCCCAACGGGCCGGACTGGTGGCCGAGCTACAGCAGGCCCGGGAAGCGTATCTGGCGGCGCGGTAAGCTTCAATGGGTGAATGGGTGAATAGTGTGCAAGCGCATTCGCCCATTCACCCATTCACCCATTCACCCATTGAAAACCGCCCCGGCCAGCAGGGCGGCCAGAATGATGACCACGCTGGGCACCTTATCCCAGAGCAGCAGCAGGAACGTGAGGCCCACCAGCAGCGGGTTCAGGGGCAGCGAGTCGATGGGGCCGAGGTGAAAGGGCAGCGGCAGCAGCCGGTCGGGCAGCGGGTGGTAGAGCAGGAACGTGGCCGCGCACACCAGCCCCGCGCTCACGGCGTTGATGCCCTCCAGCGAAGCCTGCACCACGCGGTACTGCCGCAGCCGGTCCCAGAAACGAATGACGAAGAAGATGAGGAAGGTGCCGGGCAGGAAAATACCCGCCGCGCCTACCAATGCGCCCATAATCTGCGCGCTGCTACTGCCCGTGGGCCGCATAGCCAGCGCCCCGATGTAGGCCGCAATCGAGAAATTAGGCCCCGGCATGGCCTGCACCAGCCCCAGGCCCGACAAAAACTCCGGCCCGGTGAGGTAGTGCTTGAACTCCACAAACTCGGCGTAGAGCAGCGGGGCCAGCACCTGCCCGCCGCCAAACACCAGCGAGCCGTTGCGGTAAAAATTCTCGAACAGCCGCACCGGCAGCCACTGCGTGAAGTGGCCCAGCGCCGCCGCCCCGGCCAGCGTGCCAAACCACAGAAAAAAATTGGCCCACTCCACCCGCAGCGGCTTTTTCTCCTGCACGATGGCGTGCTTGCGGTAGCGCACCGTCGTCACGGCCCCACCGGCCAGCAGCAGCAGCGGCAGCATCCAGGGCAGCTGGAAGAAATAGGCCAGCATGGCCGCCGCCACCAGCAGCGCCACCGAGGTTTTGGTGTGAATAACCTTCTCCGAAATCTTGTAGGCCGAAAACGCCACGAAGCCCACCGCTACCGGCTGCACAAACTGCACCAGCGCCGCCATGCGGTGCGGGTCGAGGTGGTTGAGGGTGAGGGCGGCCAGCGTCATCAGCACCACGGCGGGCGTCATCCAGACCAGCAGCGTGAGGTAGGCCAGGTTGGGCCCGCCCAGCCGGAAACCGATGACGGTAATGGTCTGCGTCGAAGTTGGCCCCGGCAGCAGCGCGCACAGCGCCTGCAGCTCCAGCAGCTCGGCGGCCGAGATGTAGCGGCGCTTCTCCACCAGCAGCCGGAAAAACATGGCCAGATGCGCCTGCGGCCCGCCAAAAGCCGTGAGCGAGAGCCCGGCCACGTCCTTCAGAAAAATAATGCCACGCACCCGCCGCGTGCGCTGGCCCGAGCGCCGCGGAGGAGGCGTGAGCGAAACGGGGGCCGCGGCGGGCGGCGGGGCATTATCCGGTGATGGGAGTGAAACAGCCATAAATTGAGAACGTCATGCTGAGCGCAGCCGAAGCATCTCTACCGCGCAACTAATCCACTGGATTTGGTTTACTCTCGCGGTAGAGATGCTTCGGCTGCGCTCAGCATGACGTTCTTACTGGTCGTACTGAACCTTATTTCTTCTTCAGGCCCAGCTCAATCAGGCGCTCGTTCAGGAATTCGCCGGCCGTGATGTCGGCCTCCTTCTTGGGGTTGTCGGGCGTTACGCAGTGGTCGAGGGCAGCCAGGCTCATTTCGGAGCGCGGGTGCATAAAGAACGGGATGCTGTAGCGCGAGGTGTTCATTTTCTCGCGGGGCGGGTTCACCACGCGGTGAATGGTCGACTTCAGCACGCCGTTGGTGAGGCGCTGGAGCATGTCGCCCACGTTCACCACAATCTGGTCGGGCAGGGCCGTGATGGGAATCCACTTGCCGTCGCGGCGCTTCACCTGCAGGCCGTCGGCGCTGGCGCCCATCAGCAGGGTAATCAGGTTGATGTCGCCGTGCTCGGCGGCGCGCACGGCATCCTGGGGCACCTCATCGGGGTTTTCGATGGGGAAGTAGTGGATGGGGCGCAGAATGCTGTTGCCGTTCTTCACCTTGTCGTCGAAGTAGTTCTCGGGCAGGTGCAGGTACAGGGCAATGGCGCGCAGCACATCCTTGCCGGCGCTTTCGAGCGTGCGGTAGGTCGTCAGGGCCGTGTTCTGGAAGGTGCTGAGCTCCTCGGGCCAGATGTTGTCGGGGTACTCGTGCTTGATGGGGTCGTCGTCCTGCACTTCTTGGCCCACGTGGTAGAATTCCTTCAGGTCGCCGGTATTGCGGCCCTTGGCGTGCTCCTTGCCCTTGCTGATATAGCCGCGCTGGCCAGCCAGCTCGGGCTTCTCGTAGCGCTGCTTGGCCTCGTCGGGCAGCTGGAAGAAGGCCTGCACGTCGGCGTACAATTGTTTGGTTTGCTCGTCGTTCAGGCCGTGGTTTTTCAGGGCCACAAAGCCGATGTTCTGGTAGGCCTCGCCGAGCTGCTGCACGAAACGGGCCTTACGCTCGGGGTCACCCGAACGGAAGTCGGCCAGGTCGAGCGAGGGAATTTGGTCAAGGAGTTGGTCTTGCATAAAGATTTTTGGATTTACTTTGAGGCCGGTACGCCCCAAGGGTGGGCAACGACGCAAGTTAAGCAAAACCCCGCACCGGCCCCCCTACGTAAGTGGGCTGATTGTATTCTCGCCTTTCGAATACTACTATCTTTCTCTTTTTGACCTTTGTATATGAAACGCACCCTGTGGCTGCTGTGCAGCACTACCCTGACCCTCGGCGCTTTGGCTAGCTGCGAATCGAGCAAGCCCGCCACCGATGTTAGCGCCACGGCCGGCACTAACAGCCCCGCGGCCACTACCGCCGCCAGCAACGAGGCAATGGAATCGAACGGTATCCGCCTGACTCCGTTCAGCGACTCGCCCAAATTTCCCGAAGCACAAATGCAGCTGCGCACGCCCATTGCCGGCTCCACCGTTCCCAGCGGCGACGTTGCGTTCGATTATCAAATTACGAACTTTCAGCTCACCAAAATGAGCGGCGGCCCCCACATGGCCCAGATGGCCAATTCGATGAAGGGCCAGCACATCCATAACATCGTGGACAACGAGCCCTACACGGCGCACTACGAAACCAAGTTTACCAAGCCCGTGGCCGATGGCCAGCACGTGGTGCTCTCGTTCCTGTCGCGCTCTTACCACGAAAGCCTGAAGCACCGCGGCGCCTACGACCTGCGCGTGATTACCGTGGGCAAAGCCGCCCCCGGCACTCCGGCCTTCGACACCAAAGCCCCGGCCCTGTTCTACAGCCGCCCCAAGGATACGTACTCGGGCGCTGATGCTCGTCGCATCATGCTCGATTTCTACCTCGTGAACACCACGCTGGAGCCCGGCGGCAACCGCGTCCGCGCCACCATCAACGGCACCGAGTTCATGCTCGACAAATGGCTGCCCTACATGATGGAAGGCCTGCCCGCCGGCGAAAACACCGTGAAGCTGGAGCTGGTAGACGCCAGCGGCACTATGATTCCCGGCCAGTTCAACTCGGTGACGCGCACCTTCACGGTAGCACCGTAATCGTATAATCGTCTGTCATTCCGGGAACCGCTCAGGACGACAGATAACTTATTGAAAAGCCTCCCGTCTGATTCGGGAGGCTTTTTTATGCCCGTCATCGTGCGGGTGCTACCTTGCCCGCTATGCCCAACACTGCCCTCACTCCTGCTGCCACGCCCGCCCCAGCCCTGCTCACCCGCGAGCACGTGCTGCGCGCCCTGAAGCAGCTGGCCCGCGAGGCACTGCCGCTGCCGCCC
>NZ_BAAGZM010000231.1:0-6268 GCF_054778495.1 Hymenobacter agri | reverse complement strand
GCTGGCGGCGGCGCTCCTCATCGAGGCGCCGGGCGGCCTGGGCCAGCTGAAAATCGTAGCTGGCGCGCTTGCCGGGGTCGGCCAGCACGCCGTAGGCCACGGCCACAGCTTTGAACTGCTCTTCATAGCGCACGTCGCCGCCGTGCTTGTCGGGGTGGTACTGCACCACGAGGCGGCGGTAGGCCCGCTTAATGTCGGCGGCCGAAGCGGTGGCGGCCACGCCCAAAGTTTGGTAATGATTCTGACTCACGCTGGGCTGCAAACACAAAGCACGGTGCAAAAGTCAGCCGCGGCGCGCAATTTTCCGTAAACCCGGCGCAAGCGGCTCCGCGCTGGGGCGTTAGCTCCGCCGTGGCTGCACCGCCGTTTTTTTCTCGCCACTTCTATTTCGCGCCGTATGTTTTCCGACGACGACTCATCCTCCAAAACGCCCCGCAACGACAGCCTGATTGGCAACCTGACCGGCTACCTCGACACCCGCATCGACTTGGTGAAGCTGGAGCTGCAGCAGAAAGCCTCCTCCGTAATCGTGAGCACCGTGCACGGCGTGGCGCTGGCCATGCTGGGCCTGCTGTTCATCATTTTCGTGAGCATTTTTGCCGGTCTGGCCCTCAATTCGGCCCTCGATAGCCCGTACTGGGGCTTCGGCATTGTCGCCGGCTTCTACCTGGTGCTGCTGGTGCTGGTGCTGGTGGGCGTCGACAAAGCCGCCTTCCAGGGCATCGCCAACAAGGCGCTCAAGGACACTATCTATAAATCCGACAAACGTCAAGCTTAAGCTTCCCTGCCATGAGTGAGTTGCAAAACCCCATTTTCGACGAAGAAAAAGAATTTCTGGAGCGCAAAAAGCTGGAGTACGAGCGGGCGCTGCGCGGCGATGTCGAGCACATCAAGGAGCAATCGGCCACGATAGGCAGAGTTGCTGCCGTGGGTGCGGGCCTGGCCGGCACGGTGTGGCTCATTACCAAAGCATTTGGCGGCAAGAAACACCGCCCCGACGGCAAGCACCGCCCCGATGGCAAGCCAAAAGGCAAGGGCAAAGGCGAGCCCAAAGACAAGCGCAAGTCGGCCGCGGTATCGGCCATGGTGTTCATGGAGCACTTCGAGGATGGCGACCACGAGTTTGGCAAGGGCGTAGCCGCATCAGGCACCAAGCCAGAATCGGCGCCGCGGGCCGCGCAGCCGGTGGGTGCATTGGGCCACCCGGCTCCGCACCCGGCCGAACAGGCGCCGGCCCCCAAGCCTACGCCGCCGCCCGCTCCCAAAGCCGCTGAGAAACCAGCGCCGCCCCGGCCCGCAGCTGGCAAGCCAACCAGCTTTGAGGACGACCCGTTCCAGGATTTGCCCTACGACGACAGCCGCCGCCTGCCCGTTTCGCACGCCTTCGATGGCGACGAAGCAAAGAAGGAAAAAGACAGCAAAAATGAAAAAGGCGTGCCGACCAAGGCCATGGCCGAAACCCCGCGCCATTCGGTAGCGCGCGTGGTGGGCTCGGTGTTGCAGCAGTTTTTGCAGTCTGATACCGGCAAGGTGCTGGTGGCCCAGGCGGGCGCGCTGGCCTTGGCCGCGGTGACGAAAAAGGCGGGCGAACTTTTCCCGGCCAACAAAAATGCCGACCTTGCAGCTTCCTCCGACGCGCAACCGGCCGACAGTGCCGCCGCGCCGGTTGCTTCGTCTGCTCCTTCTGCTGCTCCGGATGCGCCCAAACCCACCCCGTCTGTATGATGCGCTGCTAACCCGTCGGGCGCACGGCCGCAAGGCGCTGGCCGTGTTGCTCGACCCTGATAACCTGGATGAAGCCGGCCTGCGGCACCTGCTCGCCCTGAGCGCGGTGCACCCAGTCGACTACTTTTTCGTGGGGGGCAGCCTGGTGCTTAGCGAGCACCAGGCTGCCCTCATCACGTTAATCAAAGCCCATTCCGACGTGCCGGTGCTGCTGTTCCCCAGCCACAGCATGCACCTCGACGGGCCGGCCGATGGCCTGCTGTTGCTCTCGCTCATCTCGGGCCGCAATCCCGATTTTCTCATCGGCCAGCACGTGGTGGCCGCTCCGCGCCTGCGCGCCAGCGGCCTGCAGCTGCTGCCCACCGGCTACATGCTGGTCGACTCGGGCCGGCAAACCACAGCTTCCTACATGAGCGGCACCACGCCGCTGCCGCACAACAAGCCCGGCATTGCGGCCTGCACCGCCATGGCCGGTGAGCAGCTGGGCCTAAAGCTGATGTACCTCGACGGCGGCAGCGGGGCCCAGAACCCGGTATCGGCGGCCATGATTGCGGCCGTGCGCGCTGCGGTCGAGACGCCCATTATCGTGGGCGGCGGGCTGAATACTGGCGAGAAAGTGTACGCCGCGCTGGCCGCCGGGGCCGATGTGGTGGTGGTAGGCAACCACATTGAGGCCGAGCCGGAGTTTCTGGGCGAAGTAGCCGGGGTGGTGGCGTCGTTCAACCGCGAGGCGGTGTTGCAGGCAGGGAAATAGTCGTCCGCAGCTAGTGCAGAAGGTCGGTTCTGGATGCCTGGCCTGAACGACGAAGCGTGCAGTTGAGGCGTGCCAATAGCCAGGCAGTGCCCCCGGCTGCCAGCATCCCACCTATTACGGCCAGGCCAGAAGTTGCTATTGGGGCGTCGGAAGCAGCCAGCAACGAAACCATTAGGCCACCTGCCAGGATAATGAGCGGCCCACGCAGGCCTATATTTAGCCGCCCGCTGAGCTTCCATAGAACCAGTGCGCCGAACAATAGCATCAGCCCAGTGCCGGCCACGATGCAGGCATCGGCGTATCGATACCCGATAAGCTTGCGCAGCCAGCCTGCGGTGGTAAGCATCAGGCCAAGCAGGATGCCCGGCCACGCCGGTTTAGCCAGAAAATGCATCGTATGAACAAACGGCATTAAGCAGGTGAATTTTCAAAAGTGAGCAGACAGCGAGTCATGCAAGATGAAGTGAAATTTCATCTGATAAAATACCTGTTTCAGGGTATTTTTCAAGCGAATAGTCCGCAGGGATGTTTGGTGAAAAGCAGTGTTGAAATCAGCCGCGCGGCAAATAGTATATTCTGCTTCGGGCATTGCTTCGCGATGACTGGGCGCTGAGTAAGGTCTTTGGCCCCGATACAGGCCCACCAGCACTTCCGGCCCACGCGCCTGCGGCAGCTATTCCAGCTAATGCAGCCAAGATGCCCGCTTCTCCGGCAACACCTGCTTCGGCCGGGCCAGTGGGACTCATACCCAGAAACCCTGCTGATACATAAAAAAAAGCCCCGAAACTGCTTGCGCACTTTCGGGGCTTTTTACTTTGGAGCCGATTATTGGACTCGAACCAACGACCTGCTCATTACGAATGAGCTGCTCTACCAACTGAGCTAAATCGGCTTATTACCCACCAACGGTTTTGGAAGGGAGTGCAAAGATAGGCACCGCGCCCGAAGCTGCGCAACCGCTTTGGTAGAAAAAATTTGACAGCTCTGCTTGGGGCATCGCGTTTGAAATCGCAACACCGCCCTGCAGCCTTTTAATGAGGATTTTTCCTGTCCTCGCCGCTGGCTTTGCCGGGGCTCTGGCGCGGGCACTACGATAGCATCGTTGGCCCTGCTGATTACGGTTGGCCGGGCTGGCACGCATTATACTGCCGCACCAGCTGCGCGAGATTGTGGGCCTTGTAGTGCCGGGCTTGGATGTCGGGCCGCAGCGCGGGGCAGTCGGCGAAGTAAGCCAGCGCATCGTTCGGGAACTTCCATTGCGTGGCCTGAGTGAAATCGGTCTGCCCTTTGCGGTAGAGCAGCAGCGCCACGCCGGTGCCGCCGCGGGCATCGTCGGCGTTCAGCGGCGGAAAGGCCAGGGGCCCGGAGGCGGGGCGGGTGAGCGAGGAAGCCGTTTGGGGTACGTAAGTCACCTTGCCGGTAACCGGGGTCATCGGCACCATCCTCGTCGTCGTGATTATCCGCGCCGGCTGCCGGGAGTAGGTGCGGGTGTAGCAATACCGAAACAGCATGACCGGCCCCCCCACGAGCTGCCGTAGAAACAGCGGCTCGGCTTGGTTACCGGGGAGGCCCAGGTTCAGGCGCACCGATACATAATGGATGGTGTCTTGGTCGGTGGCGTAGCCGTAGGCCCGAAGCGCACGGGCGTCGAGCGTCTGGCGCTGGCTGCCCTGGGCGGTGATGAAATCGACTTGGCGCTGCTGCGTTTCGGCGTCGTGCACTACCACGGCCCCGCGCAGAGTGTCTTGCCCGGCCGTGATGACGTAGCCGGGCATAATTTTCTGCCCATGGCCAGTGTAGCTGGCCAGCAACAGAGCAATAAGAACCGATGAGCGGGTAAGCAGCATAGGAACGAAATGGAAAGTAAACCGTTTGGAGGAAGGAACCAGCTGACAAGCTAAGCAAAAAATACGAAGCACAGTTAAGCTATTTGGCTAAGTGTGCAGCAGGCATAAAGCATTTGCCTTGCGGCAGCGTCAGCTGGTGCTGGCCGTAACTTGCGGCCGTGTTCACGTTTTCGGCACTATGAAATTCTGGCTCATCTTCATTCTGATATTTTTCGCCGTGCGCTACCTGCTGCCCATTGTGCTGCGGCTAGCGCTGAACAGCTTTGTGCGCAAGCAGATGCGCAACGGCGGCTTCGTGGTGCCCCCGCAGGCGCGGCCGGCTGACCGAAGCCATGCCACGCGCCCCGGCGAGGTGCGGGTAGATTACGTGCCGCCCACGCCGCCCGAGCGCGAAAGTCCCAGCGGCTTCAAGGGTGGCGAATACGTTGACTTTGAGGAAGTGAAATAGCGCGCAAGGTTGCGCAACGTGAAAAGAGGTTTCGCAGGGTTTAACGTTCGGTCGGCCTTGCGAAACCTCTTTTCACGTTGCGCAACCTTGCGCGAACCGGTTCTACTGTACCTTCGGGGCGGTTTTCATTTTCCCCCAAACTGCCCTGATGGCTGCTGTTACTTCTGCTCCTACTGTTTCGCCCGTGCCGCTGTGGCGGCGGGCTGTGCCGCACGTGCTGGCGGTGCTGTTTTTTGTGCTGCTCGCCTGCCTCTACTTTTCGCCCATCGTGTTCGATGGCAAAACGCTGGCCCAGCACGACATCACCCAGTTTCAGGGCGGTGCGCACGAGGCCCAGCAGTACGCAGCCGTGATGGGCAAAGAGGCCCTTTGGACGAACTCCATGTTCTCGGGCATGCCCACCTACCTCATCAGCCTGCACTTCCCGGGCGACTGGTCGGGGTATTTGCAGAAGGCCCTCACGCTGGGGCTGCCGGCCGTGGTGGCCAATCTGTTTCTGGCGCTGCTGTGCGGCTACATACTGTTGGTAGCGTTGGGCCTGCGGCCGCTCATTGCGGTGGCGGGCGCGGTGGCGCTGGGCTTTTCGAGCTACAACCTCGCCATTCTGGCCGCCGGCCACAACACCAAGAGCATGGCCCTGGCCTACGCGCCGCTGGTGCTGGGCGGGATGCTAGTGGCCTACCGCCGCGATAAGTGGCTGGGCGCGGTGCTGTTCGCCGTGGGCCTCACGCTGAATGTGCACGTCAACCACCTGCAAATCACCTACTACCTGCTGCTGCTGGCCGCCATTTTTGTGGTGATTGAGCTTGTAGCCGCCGCCAAAGCCGGCCGTCTGCCCGAGTTTGCCAAGCGCACCGCCCTGCTGGGCCTGGGTGCGGCCCTGGCCGTGGGCGTGAGCTTCGGCCGCCTCTACACCACCGCCGAATACAGCAAGTACAGCAACCGCGGCCCGAGCGAATTGAAGTCGCCCGCACCCACCGCGCCCGGCCAGGCCCCGGCCCCCAAAACCGAGGACGAAGGCACCGGCGTCGACCGCGACTATGCCTTTCAGTACAGCTACGGCGTGGGCGAAACCATTACACTGCTGATTCCCAACTTCTACGGCGGGGCCAGCTCAATGCCGCTGGGTACGAATTCGAACCTGGCCAAAGCCGGCCTGCCGCAGGAATACCTTGCCGCGATGCCCACCTACTGGGGGCAGCAGAGCTACACGGCCGGTCCGGTGTACATGGGCGCGGTGGTGTGCTTCCTGTTCATTCTGGGCCTGTTTGTGGTGGAGAAGCGCACACGCTACTGGCTGCTGGCCGGCACCATCCTGAGCATTCTGCTGGCTTGGGGCAAGAACTTTGAAACCTTCAACTACCTGATTTTCGACCTGCTGCCGGGCTACAACAAGTTCCGCGCCGTGAGTATGGCCCTCGTGATTGCGCAGCTGGCCATGCCCATCCTCGGCGCGCTGGCGCTGAGCCGGGTGCTGCGGCCCCGCGCGCCGCT
>NZ_BAAGZM010000230.1:0-6271 GCF_054778495.1 Hymenobacter agri | reverse complement strand
GCATTTGGCGCACGTATGCTGAGTTGTTACCATCAACCTTATACGTGTTCATCCTCACTTAGACCACCGCCAATTATTTATTACAGAACATAATTACAGATAATTACTTAGTTTAAATTTATGCATCATACTCATACCTGTATTATATTAAAAAACTGAAAGCCCCATCTAATAAAATTACCACTTAGAAGCGAAATTAAATTCCACGTTCAGAAACAGCAAAACCATCATGAGTATCAAAAAAAAACATCAACCCAACAAACCGAACATTGACATACTGACACAGGAAGAATTCCGAAAGAAGTACAATGAACTTCGACCACAATACGAACGGCTTGCAGTTAACCTTCAGCAAGCATTGAAGGCCTTTTTGGCAGAAGAAAATATTCCTTACTTAGATGTATTGTTTCGCGTGAAGGATGTAGATTCAGCTTATGAAAAAATAGCCCGAAAAGAATTCAACAATCCATTCGAACAGATTGAGGATTGGTGTGGCTTACGTATCATATGCTACTACCCTAGCGATGTTGACAGGATATGTGAAATCATAGTAAAAGAGTTTGACATTCAAACTCAAGAAGATACAGCAAAGCGTCTTAAACCTAAAGAGTTTGGTTACCGCTCAACCCATTTTATTTTAAAAATAAAAGCATCGTGGATGCAGCCACCGAACTATCGCGGACTAGAAAAATTAAAGGCAGAAATACAAGTTAGAACCATTCTGATGCATGCTTGGGCTGAAGTTGAACATAAACTTCAATACAAAAGCAGTGAGCAAGTTCCGGAGCAGTTTCAACGAAAACTGTATTTTTTAAGTGCAAAATTTGAAGAGGCAGACGGGCAGTTCGAGGAATTGCGCAAAGGTATTAGTGAATACAGAGCAAGTATTCAGGAAGCAGTTACTAATGTTCCTGCTTTTAGAAATCAGGAACTTAACCTCGACACTTTACAAGCCTTTTTAGATGAGGTATTTCCCGAAAGAAAAGGTGATATCAAAGCAATAGCTAGGCTACTCGAAGAATTGAATACTGCCGGCGTAACGATGGAAGAGTTAGTGGACAGCTACGAAATAGCTAAACCCCACTTGAGCGAGCTTGAAAATATTTGGTTTAATACTGCCAATAGAAACGAAGAAACTGCTTTAGCAAAGCCAGGCATGATGCGCATTATTTTAGACACTCTCAATCAGAAGTATTATGAGTACAGACGAAACAGTGGTGTTTCTTCTAACTGGTCAACAGTCGTTTCAGCAACTCGTTCATTAATGAACAATCCCGCGCAATAAGATTTTTAAACCTAATTACATAATATATAAAATCGAAATACATATTATCAGAAAGCCCCGCCCGCAACCGGACGGGGCTTTCTGTTGCTCTTCGCGGCTTAGGCGGCGGGCTTGCCGGCCACGTCGCCTTGCGGGCCGCCCCCGCCCAGCTCGATGACGCGGGTGTAGCCCTGGAAACGCTCCCACACCTCGTGCTTGGTGGGCGAGCTTTGGTAGGGGCGCAGCTGCACCCGCATCTGCTTCACGAGGTCGGTGTTGCGGCGCAGCAGGCCGATGAGGGTGTTGCGGGCCGTGCTGCCGCTCACCACGCTCAGGCGCTGGCCGGTGCGCTTCTGGCCGAAACGCTGGAGCAGTGCGGCGGTCCGGGCCAGGTCGTCGGCCGTGAACTCGCGCTTTTCGAGGGCTTTGGTCAGGGGCTGGGCTTCTTTCAGCAGCGCCGCTACCAGGCTGGCAAAGCTGGCATCGTCGGCCCGGCCCAGGTCGGTGGCCGTGATGTTGACGCGGCCGGCCAGGTCCTCGTCCTTGTTGGCGGCGCTGGCGGCGTAGGCCTGCAAGGCGGCCCCGAGGCGTGCGGCCAGCGCTTTGAGCTGCTTCTTGGCGCCGTTTTTCTGCTTGGCGTCGTCGTTCTGGCCGTCGGCCATCACGGCGGCTTACAGGGTACGGGCCTGGGCCAGGTTGGCGGCGTGCTCGTCGCGCAGGGGCGCGAGGTCGTCCTCTAGGGGTTTGTACTGGTCCTTGTCGGCGAGCAGGCCGGCGGCGGTGTCGGTATCGCGCTTCAGCAGCGCGTTTAAGCGGTTGTTATCCATACCGTAGTAGATGTGAGAAAGGTGAGCGGCAAACGTAGCAATTATTATGACACTCACGCGCTTTCTCATCGTTTTCGACGCGCCGACAATGACGGCCAAATCCCCGCGCCCAGCGTTGTCGGCGCGGCCCGGGGCTTTGCACGCACTGCCCGGCGCTTCGTACATACCGCCCGGCGCTTTGTATGCACTACCCGGCGCTTCGTACGCACCGCCCGAGGCTTCGTACGCACTACCCAGGGCTTCGCACACATCGCCCAGGGCTTCGTACACACTACCCGGGGCTTTGTACGCACCGCCCGGCGCTTTGTATGCCCTGACCAAGCCTTGTATCGCCTGACCAAGCGTTGTACCGTCTGACCAAGCCTTGTACCGCTTGACCAAACGCGTATTGACTGACCAAACACTATCCGCGCCACTCAAAAAGCCCCACCAGTGCCGGCGGGGCTTTTTGAGTGGCGCGGCGGCGGCTACCTACCGGCCCTCAAACCGCTGCACGGCCTCGGGCGTGACGGGCGCGAAGAAGTTGACCAGGTTGCCGTCGGGGTCGCGGAACAGGAAGGAGCGGTTGCCCCAGGGCATGGTCGTGGGCGCCTGCACCAGGTGGTCGCGCAGCACGTCGGCCAGCTTGTGGTACTCGGCATCCACGTCGGCCACCCGGAATTCGAGAATGGCCGACTGGTTGCTGGCGGCGCGCGCCCCCTGGCCGCCCTCAAACTGCAGCGTGCGCGTGCTGCCAATGGCCAGCGTGGCGGTGGGCGTGCGCACCTCGGCAAAATCGGGGGTGAAGCGGGTGGCGGGCCGGCCGGTCACCTGCTCGTAGAACGGCAGGAGGCGGTCGATGTCGGCGGTGATGAGGCGAACGGAAGCGAAATTCATCGGAAAAAGGGGCTAAAAAGTGGGGGTTTGGAATTGATGCTGCAAAGCACGCGGCCCCCACTGACAGCCCTATGGCAGTCCGATTTTCGCCCCGAAAAAAAAATTACCCCGCCGCCGGCCGGTGCAGGCGCGCCACGTACTCGGTGAGGGTGATGTGCTGCGGCTGCGTGAACGGGCTGCCCGTGGCGGTGAGTTGCTCAATGCGCGTGAGGCGGAAGTCGCGGTAGTCCTGCCGCAGCTGGCACCACCCCACCAAGTGCCAGGCAAAATTGTAGAAGGCCAGCCCAATGGGCTCGACCCGGCGCTGGCTGGCGCGGCCGCTTTTGTCGCAATACGTCAGGTCCACGACGTGCCGGCCGGCGATGGCCGTCTGCAAGGGGGCCAGGTAGTTGGCCGGCCCCGGCGCGTACTCGGGCACGTGCAGCTCGATGCGACTGGTGAACTGCTCCAGCCGGGTTTTCTCCGGGGCCCGCAGCACGGCCTTCACCTTGTGCAGCGCCGTGGCGGCGTGGGCCCGACTGGTGGTATCGGCCAGCACGCCGGCAATGGCTTCGAGCAGCACCAGGGCGTTGGCTTCTTCCGGGGTGAAGGAAACCGGCGGCAGAAAGTAGCCCTGCACCAGAAAGTACCCTCGGTTGGGCTCGAAGCTGATGGGAATGCCCTGTTCGCCCAGCGCCCGGATGTCGCGGTACACCGTGCGCACGCTGATGCCGAACTGCTCGGCAATTTGCTCGGCCGGCACGTGTTTCTTCGTTTGCAGCAGCGTGGTAATGCCAAACAGGCGGTCGATGCGGTTCATGGGGCGGGCGGGCCGGTCTGGGGAGCGGCACGCGATGCAAATTTAAGCTGGTGCGCGGGCGTTGGGGGGCGGCCGGGGCCGGGCCGCCCCCCGCTTACCACGGGCAGGTGGCCGGGGCCGGGAAGTACTCTTCGCTGAAGAACCTCCCGGTGGGCCCGTCGGGCCCGAGCAGGGCATATTTCACGATGCGCGCGCCGGCCTCTGCCACCGTGCTGGTGCCCTGGTGGCCCGTGAAGTCGGTTTTGGTGTAGCCGGGACACACGGCGTTCACCCTGAACGAGGTGTCGCGCAGCTCGTGGGCCAGGTTGACGGTGTACATGTTCAGCGCCGCTTTCGACGCTTGGTACACGGGAACCCGAAAGGCAAAGTGGGGATTGTCGAGGTCGGCGTAGAGTGCCAGCGAGGCCATGGCGGTGCTCACGTTCACGATGCGCGGCTGCGCGGCCGGCCGCAATAGGTCAACGAACGCCTGCGTGACAGCGGCCACGCCAAACACATTGGTTTCGAACACGGCCCGAAACTGCTCCGGCGTGGCCTGCAGGGCCGCCTGCGGCTGCCCGCCCGAGATGCCGGCGTTGTTCACCAGCACGTCGAGCACCGGGGTTTTGGCCCCGATGGTGGCCCGCGCCGCTCGGATGGAATCGGGGTTGGTAACGTCCAGCTGCACGGCTTCGAGCGCCGTGAGCCCGCGGGCGTTGAGCTGCCGCACCGCGGCCTGCCCGCTTTCCAGGTTGCGGCTGCCGAGGTACACGAAAAAACCGTGCTCAGCGAGTTGGGTAGCGACTTCCAGGCCAATGCCTTTGTTGGCGCCGGTAACGAGTGCTGACTTCATGTGGGTTTATTGGGTATTGAAATGGAGAAAATGAACCGGGAGAATGGTGCCGCCCCGGCCCCTGCGGCCAGGGCATACCCCTGCCCGTAAGGCATTGGCAAATGCCCGGCAGAGTGATTCTGAATGAGGAGTGGGAACCGGCCCGCTTGCGGCGGCCCGGGCCCGAGCCGCGTCAGGCAGCGGCGGGCCGCGAGGCTTCGTCTTGGTTCCGCAGGGCCGTGGGCGGGTAGCCGAACTGCTTTTTGAACGCGTGCGAGAAATGCGCCAGGTTTTCAAAGCCCACTTCCAGGTAGAGCTCCACGGGCTTGCGGCGTTTTTCGGCCAGCTGGTAGTGGGCCAGCGCCAGCCGCTTCTGGGTGAGCCAGCGCTGCGGGCTCAGCTGGAAGGCTTTTTTGAAGTCGCGCTTGAAGGTGGTGAGGCTGCGGCCGGTGAGGCGGCTAAACGTGGCCAGGGGCATGTTGAACCGGTAGTTGGCTTCCATAAACGCGACCAGGTTCAGCTTGCCCGGCTCGGCAAAGTCGGCCAGCACGCCATCGGCCTGCGGGTCGAGGCGGCGCAGAATTTCCAGCACCTCCGTGGTTTTGAGGGCGAGCAGCTTCTCCGGCAGGCGGTGTTCGAGCTCCAGGTATGGCAGCAGGGAAGCGAACAGGCTCTGCAGGAGCGGATTTTTGGCGAACACCAGCAGCCCGGCATGCGCCGGCCCGGCGGGCACCGGGCGGTTATCGGCGTAGTAGGCTTGCACGAGGGCCGTGGGCAGCGTCATCACCACGGCCTGGTAGGGGGTGCCCTCTTTCGGGTATTTGAGCAGGGTGGCCGGCTGGTTGCGGGGCAGCAGCACGGTGTCGCCGGCGCCGCAGTAGCGGGTGCGGTCGGCCTGCACCACGCGTAGCTCGCCGGCCAGCACGCTCACCAGCACGTGGTCGTCGCAGGTTTTCTCGCCCCCGTAGCGCTGGTCGCCGCGGCACACAACCACCAGGCTGGCGTAGGGATTGGTTTGCTTCGTGGACATGGCGGGTGGCAGTGGGGGTTCCGTAAGCGGGCCTCGGCGAGACGTGCTGCTTGACAACACAAAATTAGATAGTCCGGCACCGCCGCACTTTGCTCAGAAGGCCGAATTTGTTTTGCTCAGCGGGCCAATTAAACGGAACGACTCCATGCCGGCGCGCCAGTCCACGGCGTGATGTGCCACCAGGCAAAAAAGCCCCATCAGCAACTAGCGGAGCTTATCGTTTCGCTTGCGGCTTAAGTATGGTGCTGTGCTTCGGCGTCGCATTGGGGGCTGCCCCACCCAGGGTAATGACTGCTCGAAGCGGACCGGCAAACCTTCGCCCACCCGTTGCGCCGCTGGTGGGCAGAATATCGCCGACCTTCGCATCTTCCCCCCGAACTCATCGCCGTAGCCATGTCCTCCGCCGCCATGCCCGACCTGCTGCCCGTCTTCAACGCCATGCCCGGCGCCACGCTGCTGCTGGCGCCCGACTGGACGATAGTAGGCGCCAGCGACGACTACTTGGCCGCCACCCTCACCGAGCGCGACGCCATCGTGGGCAGGTTCATCTTCGACGCCTTTCCCGACAACCCCCTCACCCCCGAGGCCAACGCCGTGGCCAACGTGCGCGCCTCCCTGGCCCAGGTGATGGCCACCCGCCGGCCCCACGACATGGCCCCGCAGC
>NZ_BAAGZM010000229.1:0-6271 GCF_054778495.1 Hymenobacter agri | reverse complement strand
GGGCTGGCCCCGGCGTATGGCGCAGCCCCACCCAGGTGCGGCGGCCCAGCAGCACGGCCGCGCAGTTGCGCAGGAAGCCGCTTTTCTGCGGCTGAAACCAGATGAGCACCGGGGCCAGCAGCAGCAGGCCCGCGCTGGTCAGCACGTCAATCAGACGCTTGGCGCGAGCTTTCTGGGGCTGGTTCAGGTTCAGCTCGATGTCGAGGGTATAGTAGTCGCCGGGCGAGTCTTTGCTGCTGCTGCCGATGATGTACTGGCTGTCTTCGGGCAGAATCTTGTAGGCCACGGGCGGGTCGGCCGGCAGGCTCAGCATCAGGGCAATAATCTGACTGGCTGGCAAGTCCTTGCCACAGAAAATCAATTCATTGAGCCCGTACAGCCCGATGATATCGGCGAGCTGCCGCAGCTCGCCCAGCGGCTCCTCAATGGGTACCTGATGAGCCGCAGCGGGCGCGGCTTCGGGCGCTTCGCCCACCCGCACGTAGCCAATCACGCGGGCCGAAACGTGCGCAGCTTCGAGCAACTGGCGCACGCGCTGGCTTTCAGGCCCCGAGCCCACGATGGCGATGGTTTTCTGATGCCGCTCGCTCAGGCGCAGGTTCTTGTACTTGATAAAATGCGCCAGCAGCTGCCGGCCCACCAGCGCCACCACCGCCCAAACACCGCCCAGAATAATCAGCGCTTTCGAGAAGCGCCACGCGTCGAGAAAGTTAGAGGCAGCCGAAATCAGCAGCGTGCCCACAAAAATCCCCCGCACGATGCGCGAGGTGCGCGTAGGCTGGTCGTAGCCCCCGCTGAGGTAGGTCGAAACCAGCCAGACGGCGATGTAGGCCGGCACGGCCACGGCCATATACTGCGGCGGGTAGTCGCCGGGCACAAACTTGTGATTGCGCTCCCAATACGTTTTCAAAAAGTACATGCCGCCCCAGATGAGGCCGGCATCGAGCAGCAACGGCGCAGCGCGCACCACCAACCGCTCGGCCACGGCCGCCCCCGCCCGCAGCCAGATAGCGGCATTTATCAACAGCGAAAACAGTCCGGCCCGGCCCGGCGCAAAGTGCTTCTGGGCAAAAATCACCATGGCCCGATAAAACACGAACACGTAGTTCACGCTGGTGCGCTTCGTGCTCTCGCCTTTGTAGTGAATGATGCGCGTACCGGGGAAATAATAGTTCTGCCAGCCGCCTTGGGTGAGGCGATACGAGAGGTCAATGTCCTCGCCGTACATGAAATAATCCTCGTCGAGCAGCCCAATTTGGTCGAGCGCAGCCTTGCGCAGCAGCATAAACGCCCCGCTCAGCACCTCTATCTGATGGGTTTCCTCCTTATCGAGAAAGCCCAGGTGGTAGCGGCCAAACGTGCGCGATTTCGGCATCAGCTTGGCCAGCCCGAACATTTTATAGAACGCCACGGCCGGCGTGGGCAGCGCGCGCTTGCTTTCGGGCAGAAACTGGCCCTGGCCGTCGAGCATTTTCACGCCCAGTCCGCCGCAGTCGGGGTGCGCGTCCATAAAGTCGCAGCAGGCCCGGAAGGTGTCCTCCTCCACCACCGTATCGGGGTTCAGCAGCAGCTGATACTGGCCGGTGGCGCGGCGCAGGGCTTGGTTGTTGGCCTTCGAGAAGCCCGGGTTATCGTGATTGGCGATGAGAATGACCTCCGGAAACCGCGCCCGCACCATGGCCACCGAGCCATCGGCCGAGTTGTTATCAACCACGAAAACTTCCACCGGCTGCCCCAGCTTCTCCACGGCCCGCCGCACCGAGAGCAGCGCCTGCTCCAGGAAATAGCAGACGTTGTAATTGACAATAATAACGGAGAGCTTCACCACAGGGGGCGAAATTAGAACGAGTACCCCGAAATTTCATTTCGGCCCACCCGAACGGCCATTATAGCATCGTTCAAGCGGGCCGAAATGAAATTTCGAGGTATTCTGCTTACGCCTGGCGCAGGCGGTCGACGATGCTGCGGCCCAGCGTAATCTCATCGGCGTATTCCAGCTCGCCGCCCATCGGAATGCCACGGGCAATAGTGCTGATGTGCACGTTGGGCAAATCGCGCAGGCGGCGCGAGAGGTAAAACGCTGTAGTGTCGCCCTCCATGGTGGGCGAGATGGCCAGAATTACCTCGCGCACCTCCGAATCTTCGGCGGCGGCGCGGGCCACCAGCGAATCGATGTGCAGGTCGGACGGCCCCACGCCCTCGATGGGCGAAATCACACCGCCCAGCACGTGGTACACGCCCTTGTACTGGCCGGTATTCTCGATGGCAATTACGTCGCGCACATCCGACACCACGCACACCAGGCTGTGGTCGCGCAGCGGGTTGGCGCAGATACCGCATTCCTCGGCATCGGAAATACTATGGCAGGTTTTGCAATAGGTAATCTCGAAGCGCATTTTGGCCAACGCCTCGGCCAGCGAAGCGGTGGTATCCATCTCGGCTTTCAGCAGGTGCAGGGCCAGACGCAGGGCCGTTTTGCGGCCAATGCCGGGCAGGCGCGAGAGTTCACCTACCGCGTTTTCAATCAGTTTTGAGGGAAACTCCATTCAGATTGGTTGGTGCTTGGTTGGTGGTGCCTGGTGCCAAGTTGCGAAGTGTGGCTCCAACAAGAAACCAAGCACCAGGCACCAGCAACCAAGCACCAAAATCAAACGACATCGGCCGAAATGCCGCGGTCGTGAATAGCCGAGCACATGGGCTCCAGCTCTTCGTAGGTGCCCACCTTTACGGCGCATTTGCCCTTGTAGTGAATGAGCAGGGTACATTGCTCGGCCTGCTCGGGCTGATGCCCGCATACGTCCATCAGGGTTTTGATGACGTGGTCGAAGGTGTTGATGTCATCGTTGTACACCACCAGGTTGCGCAGCTCCACGGCTTCTTCGAGCAGCAGAACGTCTTCTTCGTAATCAATTTGCGGACGCGTGTTCATAAGGCAAATTTACGCAGGAAACCCCGCGTGAGGCAGCTCTTGATAACCCCATCGGCGGTGGTTTCGTTTCGTCAGATTCGCCCCAATTTTGCGGGGCCGCGCCCACTTGCGGCCCTCCGCCCCTCGCCTGCTATGCCCGTCCCGTCCGCCGATTTCAAAAAAGCCCTCAAGCGCCTCTCCGAGCCCGAAAAGGAAGCCCTGCTGCTGCGCGCCGTGCGCCGCGACGCCGAGCTCTACGAAACCTTCCGCTTCGAGCTGCTGGCCGACGTGACGCTGGGCCAGGTGCAGGAAGAAACCGCCGACCGCATCCACGAGCTGTTCAACGTGGCCGTGACGGGCCGCCTGCTCAACCGCAGCCTCGTGAAGGCCGTGCGTGCCAGCGTGCAGGAAGCCGCCCGCGCCCGCCGCATCACCAAAAACAAGCAGCTCGAAATCGACCTACTCCTCTACATCCTGCGCCAGTGCATCGACAACTACTCGGGCCAGTTCGACAGCGTGTGGGACGGCTTCTATAATGCCACGGCCCGCCTGGCGGCCCGGCTACCGGCCCTCATCCTCAAAAGCCTACACGAAGACCTGTGGGTGGAATACCAACCCGAACTCAACGATATTCTGAGCGAGCTGCACCGTCGCAAAAAGAGCCACAACCTGAAATTTGACCTGCCCCGCTCCTTCGAAACACCCGAATAAAAAAAAGCCCGCCGAAACCGGCGGGCTTTTTTGTGCAACAGCTAGTCGGGCAATTAGGCCTTCTTGGCAATCACGTTGAAAGTCAGGTCGAAGTTGTCGTAGATGGCTTTATCGCCGATGCTCTCGAAGAACGACTTCGAGCCGTATTTCAGGCCGAACTTGGTGCGGTCGATGGTCACTTTGCCGCTGGCGGCGGCCACACCGTCTTTCACGCCGGCTTTGGCGGGGAAGCTGATGCGCTGCGTCACACCCTTGATGGTCATATCGCCGGTGATGGTCACGTTGTCAGCGTCTTTGGCGGCGCCTTTAATCGGAGTCACGCTCATGATTTTGAAGGTAGCAGTGGGGAATTTCTCCACGCCGAAGAAGTCGTCGCTGCTCATGTGGCCCACGAATTTGCCCTGGCTGTCAGCATCCTTAATGTCGGTCGCCTTCATGGTCTTCATGTCTACGGTCACGGTGCCACCTACAATGGCGTTGCCTTTCACGAGCAGTTCGCCCGAGCTGAAGTTCATGGTGCCGTTGTGGCCGTGCGTTACGGCTTTGCCTTCCCAGCCCAGGGTGCTGAGTTGCGGCTGCAGCTTGTAAGCCGACTCGGCGGCAACAGTTTTGGCCGGGGCTACTTTAGCGGCCGAGGCAGCGGGGGCAGCACCAAGTACGGCAACGGCAAACAGGGCGGGCAAGAGGAATTTTTTCATGACAAAAGAGAATTGAAAAAAGGTAAGCGAAGAAAAAGGGTTGAGTTGATGACTAAGTGTACTTGCGCTAGGCTTCGGACTCGTCGGAACCACGCATTTTATCGAGTAAGGCATTGAGCTGCTGGGCTTCATCATCGCTCAGCTGGGCATAAGCGGCGGCTTTCATCACCCCCGAAGCGTCAATTTCTTCGAGCAACGTCAGGCCGGCTGGGGTGATGCGGATATCGACCGCCCGGCGGTTCGATGGGCAAACCGTGCGCGTCACGAGCTGCTTTTCTTCGAGCCGGTCGACGATGCGCGAGGCGTTGCTGGTTTTATCGAGCATGCGCTCGATGAGCAGCGCCACCGTGGCCGGCTGCGGATGCTGGCCCCGCAGGATGCGCAGGATGTTGAACTGCGGCCCCGTGAGCCCGTAGCGCTTGAACGCGCAGGCCTGCCGCAGCTGCAGCCATCCCGACGTGTAAATCAGGTTGATAATGGCCTTCTGGTGCTCATTTTCGAAATGGGACTGCTTAATTTCGTCTTCGATGCGCATGGCAGAATAGTGGAATCGGATGCAAATATAATGTACATACATTTAATGTTGCAACATTGTTCCCAAATTCTTTTTCAGTCTTGAAAGCAAGCATGGCCAAAACCCGGCCAAAACTCGTAGGCTGGCTCATCACCCTCTTTTAACCATTGTCATGCCTCGATTCGGAATGTATGTGCTGGCGGTTGCTTTGGCCACCGCCGCCCCCCGCCTGGCGGCCGCACAAGCCGGCGGCTTCCCGGTGCAAACCACGCCCAACACGCAGTTTGTGATGCAGAACGGCGAAGTTGTGAAGCGCGACGGCAACCAGATTACGCCGCTCACGCAGAACGTAAAGCTCGCCAGCGGCGTCAAAATCAACTATAAAAACGGCATCGTGGAGATGCCTGCCGACAAGGTCAGCACCGCGGGAAAAAAAATAACCCTGCGCGAGGGCGACTATGTGCGGGCCGACGGTGGGGTAGTATTTGCCACGCCCGGCAGCGCCGCTGCCGCCCGCGAAGCCGCTCCCACCGCCCCCGGCGCGTCTTACGAAAAATACGTGCAGCGCGGCCCCGGCTACGCCGAGCCGGCCCAGCGGGTGCCCATGCTCAACAAAAAGATTGAGCTGCTGAATCAAAAAATCAGCCTGCTCAGCCAAGGTCGTACCGACCTGCCCGACACCAAAGCCCTCGATGCCCAGCTTGCTGACCTCGACGCCCAGCTGAACGCCCCGGTAAAATAGCCGGCAGATTTCCTAATCGCGCAATTGCAATAGCCCTTCGGTTTCGGTCACGAGGCCGAAGGGCTCATCGCGCACCACCAGAAAACCGTCGAGGTCGAGCACATCGACCAAGGCGCTGATTTGCAGTGCGGCGGCAATTCCCACGCTGGTTTCCACCATGCAGCCCATCATCGGAATCAGGCCGTGGGCGCGGGTTTGCTGCAGGAGGCTAATGCCGCGGCGGAAACCACCGGCTTTCATCAGCTTCATATTCACTCCGTGAAACTGGCTGGCGATATCGGCAAAGTCGGCGGTATCGGTCACCGACTCATCGGCCATGAGGGGCACGCCCGCCCGCGGCCGCAGATACCGGTAGTCGTCGGCGCAGCTCGCGGGCATGGGTTGCTCCAGCAGGCGCATATTCAGCCCCGGCAGGGCGCGGGCCTGCTCCAGAAACTGCAGCACGCCATCGGCGTCGAGCCATGTTTCGTTGCCATCTATCAATAGGGCATGCCCTGGCAGCAGGCGCGTTATCTCGCGCAGCAGGTCGAGGCCCTCGGTGGCACTCACCTTCACTTTTAGCAGCTCGAAGCGGGCCGCCCGCTGCTCGCGCACGAAAGCCGCCACCTCGCCGGGCGCCATAATGGGCAGCGTGAAGGCCGTGGGCGCGAGCACCGGCACCGGCATGCCCAGAAACTCCCACACCGGCTGGCCCGCGC
>NZ_BAAGZM010000228.1:0-6289 GCF_054778495.1 Hymenobacter agri | reverse complement strand
CAGCCGCGGCAGCCTGCTGGCCGCCATCGGCCAGCGCGACCACCTGCTGCACCCGCCCTACCAGTCGTTCGACTACGTGTGCCGCCTGCTGCGCGAAGCTGCCACTGACCCGCGCGTGTCGGCCATCAGCATCACGCTTTACCGCGTGGCCAGCAAAAGTGCCGTCGTCAAAGCCCTGCTCAAAGCCGCCAAAAACGGCAAGCAGGTCACGGCCGTGGTCGAACTCAAAGCCCGCTTTGATGAAGAATCCAACCTCTTCTGGGCCGATAAGTTGAAGCGCGCCGGCGCCCACGTCGTCCTCACTCCACCCGAGCTCAAGGTGCACAGCAAGCTGCTGCTCATCACCCGCCGCGAACCCGACGAGACCACCCGCCAGTACGCTTACTTCAGCACCGGCAACTTCAACGAGAGCACCAGCGAGCTCTATACCGACCACGGCCTGTTCACCGCCAACCCCGTCCTCACCCGCGAAGCCGCCCTGGTGTTCGACTACCTGCGCGACCAGTCCACGGTGCCCGAGCTGCACCAGCTGCTGGTGGCCCCCTTCGGCCTGCGCCCCGGCCTGCTGGCCCTCATCGACTACGAAATCAAGCAGGCCAAAAAAGGCCACGACGCCTACATCATCCTCAAAGTAAACGCCGTCGAAGATGAGGCCATGATTGCCAAGCTCTACGAAGCCAGCCACGCCGGCGTGCGCGTCGAGCTCATCGTGCGCGGCATCGGCCGCCTCGTGCCCGGCCAGCCCGGTTTCAGCGAGAACATCCACCAGCGCGGCCTCGTCGACCGTTTCCTGGAGCACAGCCGCGTCTACGTCTTCGCCCACGGCGGCGAGGAAAAACTCTACGTCTCCTCCGCCGACTGGATGACCCGCAACCTCGACCGCCGCGTCGAAGTCGCCTTCCCCATCCTGGATGAAACGCTGCGCGCCGAAATCCGCCAGCTCCTCGACTTCCAGCGCCACGACAACGTGAAGGCCCGCGACTTCGACAACCAGTTCGTCGCCCCCGCCGAAGGCGAAAAGCCCCTGCAAGCCCAGGAAGCCACCTACAAGTGGCTAAAAGGTCTCAAGCGCCGCCAGAGGAAGTAGGGCGGAGTACCCCGAAATTTCATTTCGGCCCGCGATAACAACTCGTTCCAACATCCCGAAATAGAATTTCGGGGTACTTCGCCTTACTTCCGGCTGCGCTCGGCTTTTTGCAGCAGCTTCTTCGGCGGCACGATGAACAAATCGAGGCTGGCGTACGGCACCGCGCCCAGCTGGCTGTTGATGAGCCGGTCGCGGGTGCTGTTAGTGCGGTCGAAGGCGTTGAGCTGGTAGTTGTAGCGGTAGCCCGCCTCCACGCCCGTCCAGAGGAAGGACAGCAGCTCGTGCTCGTAGCGCAGGCGGAATTTCAGGTCAATCTGGCGCAGCTCCAGCGAGCGCACCGTCGGGTTGTTGGGCGAAGCGAAGGGCGCGCGCAGCTTCAGGTTGTAGTTGTTGCTGGCCACCTCGTAGCCCGCAAACAGCAGCGACCGGTCCGATAGATTGCGGCGCACCAGCACGCGCGCTGGAAACAGCGCTTCCACGCCCCAGCGCGGGTTGAACGTGCGGTTGTACACCAGCACTGGGTAGATGCTCTGCCGGCCCAGGTTGTAGCCCAGCTGCACGCCCAGGCCCCAGGCAAAGGTGGGGCTGCGCTTCCAGCCGTAAATAAATTCGCTAGTGACTTTCAGGTAATCAGTCACATTAAGCTCGTTCGACGTGTAGTCGCCATTCAGCTCAGTTTTGGTGCGGAAGATGTACCAGTGCACCGCGTCCACGGGCCGAATCACGGCCAGCTGCGCGCCAATCACCGTCAGGCCCTTGTCCTGAATGTTGCTGTAGAGGCCGTACTGGTCGGTAGTGGCCGGCGTGCTGAACTGGAACTCCTGCCGGTCGTAGTTCAAACCCAGAATCAGCTTCAGGTGCGGATGGTTGAGTAGCGGCGCGTAGGCCTTCACCGTCAGGTTGGCATTTTTGCTCACGGTGGTGTTGTAGTCGCCCGCGCCGCCGATGGCCGTACTTTTCAGGCTGAAATTGCCCGGAATCCGCTCGTATTTCACAATCAGGCCCTTGCTCGGGCCCATGCCCACCACCTGCGAGTTGGCAAACGTCTGGGCATCGGTGCGCGCCACGCCGGCCGTGTCGAGCGGAGCCGGCGGCGGGTACACGGGAATGTCCTGCGCAGCGGCCCGGCCCCAACCGAGCAGCAGCAAGCCGCCCAAACCAAGAAAACGCACCTGAGTCATAATAGAAAAGGCCGGGCCTGATGAAGCCCGGCCTTCGCCCTTACGGTAATGCTCACGTAACGTTCATGTGCGGCCGGCCAGCCAACAGTTTGATAATATTGCCGGGCCGCGGGGCTACTCGCTGGCCCAGGAATTGGTCTGGTACGGGAAGCGCTGCTGGTGCAGGGCCGCCACGCGCTTGCCTACCAGCTCGCGCAGCTCGTCCATGTTGGTGCGCTCCTGGGCCGAAACGAACACCACCGGGTCGTGCAGCTTGGCCATGTAAGTAGCTTGCAGCTGCGCCAGCGGCGGGCGCGGCGCAGTGCCGTCGTCTTCGGCATCGAGCACCTCGCCGAAGGGGTCCTGCTCGGCATCGTCGGCCTTGTACTGGTCAATCTTATTGAACACCAGTAGCATGGGCTTGTCGGCCGCGCCGATGTCGCCCAGCGTGTCGTTCACCACCTGAATCTGCTCCTCAAAGTTGGGGTGCGAAATGTCCACGACGTGCAAGAGCAAATCGGCCTCGCGAATCTCATCGAGCGTGCTCTTGAAGCTCTCGATGAGCTTGGTGGGCAGCTTGCGGATGAACCCCACCGTGTCGGAGAGTAGAAACGGCGTATTGTCGAGCACCACTTTGCGCGTGGTGGCATCTACGGTGGCGAAAAGCTTGTTTTCGGCGAATACTTCGGCCTTGCCCAGCACGTTCATCAGGGTGCTTTTGCCCACGTTGGTGTAGCCCACCAGCGCTACCCGAATGGTGCCGCCGCGGGCCTTGCGCTGGGTGTGGCTCTGCTTGTCGAGGTCTTCGAGCTTCTCTTTGAGGAAGGCAATGCGGTCGCGCACGATGCGGCGGTCAGTTTCAATCTCGGTTTCACCGGGGCCCTTCATGCCCACGCCGCCGCGCTGCTTGTCCAAGTGAGTCCAGAGACCCGTCAGGCGGGGCAGCAGGTACTGATACTGGGCCAGCTCGACCTGCGTGCGCGAGGTGGCCGACTTGGCCCGCAGCGCGAAAATATCGAGAATGAGCAGCGACCTGTCCACAATTTTCACCAGCAGCTCGGCCTCCAGGTTGCGCAGCTGAGAAGGGGAGAGGTCATCATCGAACACGACCATGCTGGTGCCTTCGTGCTGCACGTAGGCCTTGATTTCGGCCAGCTTGCCCTCGCCCACGTAGGTTCGGATGTCGGGCTTTTCGAGGCGCTGCACGAAGCGCTTGGTGGCGGTGGCGCCGGCCGTTTCAATCAGAAACGCCAGCTCGTCGAGGTATTCGGTGGTCTGGGCTTCGGACTGCCGGCGCGGCGGCACGCTCACGAGCACGGCGGTTTCCTGCTCTTTGGCGGTTTCGTAGGTGCCGTTGTCGGCGGCTTTAAGCAGGATGCGGCCGGCGCGGCCCTTCACGCCATCGACGGCGCCGACGTGGCGGGTGCTGTTGCCGGGCTTGCGGCCGCCGGATTGATTAGTTGCCATGAGAGAAAAATCGGAGTAGGGTACGGGGCTGGCCAAGCCCGTCGTTTGAATAGATAATGGGTACGTTGCAAACCCGATAACGGCCATGCAATGGCGGGCGGGGGCCGGCCCCGCGCCCTATTTCAGGGTGAGCGAGTAGGCCACTACCTGCTGCACCTGCGCCGGCGTGAGGGTTTTGCCAAAGGCCGGCATCTTGCCCATGCCGTTGGTAACGAGGTAGGTACGACCAAACTCATTGAGGTTGCTCTTGGTGAGGTCGTGCGCGCCGTTGCGGCCCAGCTTGCCGTTGGCGCCGTGGCAGCGCGCGCAGTTCTTTTGGAAGATGGCCTGCCCGGGTAGCGTAGGCGGCGTAGCCTGGGCCAGCTGCGGCAGTAGCAGCAGCGCAGCAGCAGAAAGTCGAAGAGTCATAGCCAGCATAACACGCAAAGAGCCCACAAAGTACCGGCGGAAATAGTGAAATAGTGAGAAGGTGAAATAGTGCGTTTGTGATGGAACGAGTGCAGGTCAAATCCGTAAGGCCGACCTTTGCCCTAGAACTCACCATTTCACCCCTCACAACTCACCGTTTTGCGCGTCGCCCTCGTCATCAACACCAGCTGGAATATCTGGAATTTTCGCGCCAGCCTCGTGCGGGCCCTGCAGGCCGCCGGCCACGAAGTGCTGGCCATTGCCCCGCCCGACGACTACTCGGCGCGCCTCGAAACTGAGCTCGGCTGCCGCTTCGTACCCATCCTGATGGAAAACAAGGGCACTAATCCCGTGAAGGATGCCGCCCTCACCCGCCGTTTCTACCAGATTTACAAGCGCGAAAAACCCGATGTGGTGCTGCATTACACCATCAAGCCCAACATCTACGGCAGCATTGCGGCCAAGCTGGCGGGCATCCCCAGCATCAACAACGTGAGCGGGCTGGGCACGGTGTTCATCATCAAGAACTTCGTGAGTAAGGTGGCGCTGGGCCTCTACCGCTTCGCCTTCCGCTTCCCGGCCACGGTGTTTTTTCAGAACGGCGACGACCGGCAGCTCTTCCTCGATAACGGCCTGGTGCGCCGCGAAATCACCGACCTGCTGCCCGGCTCCGGCGTCGATACCAAAAAATTCAAGCCCGCCTCCGAGTTCCGCCGCAACCAGCCCTTCGTGTTTCTGATGGTGGCCCGGGTGCTGTATGAGAAGGGTGTGGTCGAATACTTCGAGGCCGCTAAGCTCATTCGCCAGGCCGTGCCCGGCACCCGCATTCAGCTGCTGGGCGGGCTCGACGAGGCCGGCGGCGTGGGCGTGCCCCGCGCCACGTTCGAGGAATGGCTGAAATCGGGCGACATCGAGTACCTGGGCCGCTCCGACGATGTGGCCGCCCACCTGCACCAGGCCGACTGCGTGGTGCTGCCCAGCTACCGCGAAGGCACGCCCAAAACCCTGCTCGAAGCCGCCGCCTGCGGCAAGCCCATCGTGACGACTGACGTGCCCGGCTGCCGCGAAACCGTGGTCGATGGCCGCAACGGCTTCCTCTGCCAGGTGCGCTCGGGCGAAGACCTGGCCGCCAAAATGCTGCAAGTGCTGCGCCTCAATGATGCCGACCTGCGCGGCATGGGCCAGAACAGCCGCTACCTGGCCGAAACCAAATTCGATGAGCAGCTGGTGCTGAACAAGTACCTGGCTGCCGTGGCCGCCGTGCGCAAATAGCCAAAAACGTCCGTCATCCTCATCTGGTGCTTTGTATTCAGCAGCACCAAACCGTCTTTCCCAACCAGATACCTTTGCCCCCAATGCAAGCAATTCAACACCCCCTGGCGGGTCTACTCGAGTTTGTGCCCCGCCTGTTCGGCGACCCGCGCGGCGTTTTCTACGAAACCTACAGCGCCCGTACCATGCAGGCGCTGGGCCTGCCCGCCGACCTGGATTGGGTGCAGGACAACCAGTCGAAATCGCAGCCCGGTGTGGTGCGGGGCCTGCATTTTCAGCGCCCGCCCCACGCCCAGGCCAAGCTGGTGCGCGTCGCCAAAGGCCGCGCCCTCGATGTGGTGGTCGACATCCGCCGCGACTCGCCCACCTACGGCCAGCACGCCAAAATCGAGCTCAGCGAAGCCCAGGGCAACATGCTGCTCGTGCCCGTTGGTTTCGCCCACGGCTTTGTGGCTTTAGAGGAAGACACTCTCTTCCTCTACAAATGCTCCAACTACTATGCCCCCGCCAGCGAGGGTGGCCTGCTTTGGAACGACCCCGCTCTCGGCATTGAGTGGGGGGTAACGGAAGCCATTATTTCCCCCAAAGACGCTATCCTGCCCACGCTGGCGGATTTGGATAGCCCGTTTTAATCTTCGTCTGTCATTGCCGCGCTCCACTGCGTTCCGCTCGCAATGACAGGCTATAGAAATTCCACCAGCGTTTCCAGGGCCATGCCGCGGCTACCCTTCACCAGCACCTGCCGGCCCTGCACGGGATTTTGGCGCAGCCATTCAGCCGCTTCGGCTTTAGTGGCAAAGTGTTGGGCTGCCGGGGCTTGGGCCGCCGCGCCGGCCATTTCGGGGCCGATGAGCAGCACCTGCGGCAGCGGCAGCAAGGCCAGCAGCTGGCCCAG
>NZ_BAAGZM010000227.1:0-6304 GCF_054778495.1 Hymenobacter agri | reverse complement strand
GCCAGCACGAGGCCCGACGGGGCCGCCAGCGCCAGAATGCCCAGCACGTAGCCCTTGCCCAGCGCCCGGTGCAGCCTCGCCCCGCGCCGCACCAGCCACGGCAAAAACTGCAGCAGCCCCAACACCAGCACCACCAGGCTAGTGGTGATGTGCACGTAGAACCCGAGCCGGAACACCGGGTTGTCGTTGGTGTCGTCGCTCTTGGTGGTGAGGAAGTGGATGCCCTTCTCGAAGGTGTAGTAGGGCAGCGTTTTGGTGAGCATCAGCCCCGCGAAGGCGGCAATGAGCATGGCCGTGAGGGCGAGGGTAATTTTTCGGAGCATGGAGGCAACGGGTTCGGGCGCAACCCACAAATAAAAAGGCCCGCCGGTGCTAACGGCGGGCCTTCAGCATTTATTGGCTCGGGGGCTATTGCCCGCGCAGGCGCTTGTGGTATAGCCCGGCCATGCGCAGTTGGAAGTAGTCGTACTTCTCGCGCAAGTGGTCGAAGAGGTCGCGCAACGAGGCATCGGGGCCGAGCTGGGCGCGGGCGGTGAGGATTTCGGCCAATTCCGAATCACTCACGAAGTCGTGGATGCGCAGTTCGCGGCCCTTTGCGTAGGCGTTGTAGAGGTGCGTTTTCACGGTGCTCAGGGCCAGACCGCGACGCTCGGCAATGTCTTCGGGCGTGAGGCCCATCTGGTGGAACTGAATGGTGGCATCCTCGGAGTCGCTCACGGGCTTGTCGGCCGCAGCCGAGGAGGCCGCACTGAGGCGCGAGCGGGCCGGCTCGTTGAACATGCTGTCCGAATCGGACGGCACGTACTGGCCGCCCCCACCGCTTTCGTCCAGAATGAGCTTGATGAAGGCCTCGCCGTAGGTTTCGAACTTCTTCATGCCCACGCCCGAAATGCCCAGCATGCCCACGCGGCTCACGGGGCGCTCGGCGGCCATTTCCTGCAGCGTGGCGTCGGAGAACACCACGTAGGGCGGCACGCCCTGCTCGTCGGCAATGGCCTTGCGGAGCTTGCGCAGCTTGTCGAACAGCTGCGCGTAGAGCGAGCCGATGGTGGCGCTGGCCGCGGCGCTGGCGGCTTTCTTGCCGGCGCGGGTGGGCTTTTCGGCCTTCTCGCTGGGCTGGAACTTGCGCAGCGGCAGCGTAAGCTCGCCTTTGAGCACCTGGTGGCCGCGCTCGGTGATTTTCAGGGCATAGCCTTCCTCATAGGCGATGTAGAGCAGGCCATCGTTCAGCATCTGGTGGATATAGCTGTACCAGTCGAGGTAGGGCAGGTCGCGGCCCGCGCCGTAGGTCTTAATCTGGTCGTAGCCGCCCTGCAGCACGGCCTGGTTGCGCATGCCGCGCAGAATATCAATCAGCAGATTAATCGCCACTTTCTCGCGGCTGCGGGCCACGGCCGACAGGGCTTTCTGGGCGATGAGCGTGCCGTCGAACGTGGTGGGCGGGTTGCGGCAGATGTCGCAGTTGCCGCAGTCCTGGGCCAGGGTTTCGGAGAAGTAGTTGAGCAGGATTTTGCGGCGGCAGCTGGCGGCTTCGGCAAACTGCTGCATGCGCTCGAGCTTGGCGGTGTTGAGCTGGGCCTGCCGGGCGGGCACGTCCTTGGTCACCATCTCGCGCATCTGCATCACGTCGGCGAAGCTGTAGAACAGAATAGCGGTACTCGGCGCGCCGTCGCGCCCGGCCCGGCCGATTTCCTGGTAGTAGCCCTCGATGTTTTTGGGCAGGTTGTAGTGCATCACCCAGCGCACGTTGCTCTTGTCTATGCCCATGCCGAAGGCGATGGTGGCCACGATGACCTGCAGGTCGTCCTGCAAAAAGGCCTCCTGCACGCTCCCGCGCTGGTTGGGCGTCATGCCGGCGTGGTAATGCCCGGCCTTGATGCCCTTGGCCTTGAGCTTGGCGGCAATGGTTTCGCAGGTTTTGCGCGAGAGGCAGTAGATGATACCGGGGTCCTGCGGGTGGCGGCCGATGTAGTCGATGATGGCGTTGATACGGTCCTGGCCGCCGCGCACAATCAAGTTGATGTTGGGCCGGTCGAAGCTCGACAGGAACACTCTGGGCTCGCTCAGGTTGAGCTGCGTAATGATGTCGCGCTTGGTGAGGCGGTCGGCCGTGGCCGTGAGGGCGATGATGGGCGTGCTCGGGAAGTGGTTCCGTAGCTGGCCCAGCTGCGTGTATTCGGGCCGAAAATCGTGGCCCCAGCTCGAAATACAGTGCGCCTCATCAATGGCAAACAGACTGATGTTGACGCGCGTCAGAAACTGCAAAAAGCCGTCGCTCAGCAGCTTTTCGGGCGATACGTAGAGCAGCTTGAGGTAGCCGCCGGTAGCGGCGCGGGCAATGTCGTTGGCCTCGCTCTGGCCCACGCTGCTGTTGATGTAGGCCGCCGCAATGCCGTTGGCTTTCAGGGCCTCCACCTGGTCTTTCATCAGGGCGATGAGGGGCGACACCACCACGCAGGTGCCCTCGCTCACCACGGCCGGAATCTGGAAACACACCGACTTGCCGCCCCCGGTGGGCATCAGCACCACGGTATCTTTCCCGCTGAGGATGTGCTGGATAATATCGCCCTGCATGGGGCGAAAGTTGTCGTAGCCGTAGTACCGTTTCAGGGCCTGGCGGGCGGCGGCGAGTTGCGGGGCAGCGGTAGCAGATTCGGGCATTATAAAATCACGGCTTTATAGCAACACTTAACAATCATGCAACACTCGAACGCTACTGTTAAAGACTATCAAAAACAACTAATTAGATTGAAACTACTGCTCATGCAAAGCGTTTTTAATCCCTGTTGTAACAATATATTTCAAATCCTTATTAGCGTTTGCTAATACAATTCTTTGAAAAAAGACATCAGAGCCTAAATCAATGTAAAGACGACCAAAAATTTGTTTAGCACAATATGTCGCCATAGTTATTATTTTACCCAAATCAATTGTTATTATTTCATTAGCCGCAAGCATAGCCAATACTCGATGGTATATTTCTTCTCCTACACTCTTCTCAACTATAGCACTTCCAAACTCGCTTAAGTCAAGCACATTATTATCATTGCCAGTTAATTGTTGGGGAGTCTGTTTCATCATTTCCATCTTTTTCAACAATGTCAACAAGGCGTAGCCCTCTGTTTAAGGGCAAAGATAAGTAAAAAATAGAACCTTTCCAATAACCACTTTTCCCAACAGAAACCCTACCTCTTTCGACTTTATACACATAACCCTCTGAATACACATGCATTATTCCTAGCGTGGCTTTTGCAATCTCACTTACCAACCAGAGCCCGTAGCCCATATGATTAGTACCAGCTTTCGATGTTACTCCCTTTTGCATAGCCTTGGCAATGATATTGCTACCATCCATGCTATCGAATCCCCCATTTTTTAAAGTTGATATAATTCCTTGTCCATTATCAGCACAAGCAATTTCTATATTATTTTTATTACCATAAGCGACAATAATCGATTTATCATCTTCTGTAGCATGCTCCCAAAAATTCAAAGTAACCTCGCTTAGACAGGTAAACAACAAAGATATACCTGCCTCATTTCCTTCGTAATAATCCTGAATTGATGGCAAAAATTTTTCCTGAAGTGAATTTCTCGACATTACCACATTTCGAAGTAAACCTTGAGGAGCAATTAGAAACCCGTTTACCTGCTTTACTTCAAATTTCTTATACACTTCATCATCATTCTCATCTGTCTCGAGATATGCATTAAAAAAATCAGTGAATCCGTATTTATAAAAGGAGTGCTGCATATTCTCCCCATTAATATATCGGGGAAACAAAAGCAAATCTTTTAAAACAGCATAATCGATAAATTTAAAAAACACTAACACGTGCAATACAGAAGCTTCACTCACATCTCTAAAGTTTATTAACAAATTATTGATAAATTTTTCCTTTGTCTTAAAGAAAAACTCTAATTGAACCAATATTTCATTAATATTTGAGGCCCTGCATACTCGCGGATATTTAACTTCTATTTTTTTCATAAATATACAATTTTAAGCATTGAAAATATTTGCAAATTCATCAAGCATTTCTTCTTCTTTTTGAATGTTTTTTCTACTGTGATTAGCTGAAACATTGCGAAAATGGTCTAGATAACGCCCTATCAGACGATTCAGTTCTTCTGACAAGTATAGCCTTTTGCTAGACACCAACCTATCAATAACTTGTATTTTAACATTTAGCTCCTCCACAGACTCGCCTGGGAAAAACCAAGTTAAATCACTCATTTTATGATATATATCCTCCAAAACAACTATTCTTTTCTCCTCTCTAAGATTAAACTTTGTGACATTTTTTTCAATATTTTTCAACCGCCATTGCACAAAAATTGAAAACAATGCGCTTGCTATCTGTATAACAATACCAAATATTAACCATAGCCAAAACTTACTATGAGCATCAAGAAGCAGGTCAAAAGACTGCATAAATTCTTTTGCTACTTCGGGAGTTGTTACTTGTAGTACCATTGCAAATGAAACTTGGCTTGTGCGTATCTAAGGCGTCGTTTAATTTTTTTTGATAGCAATAATACTAACTGTTTTGGAAAGTCATTTTTAAATCACTACAACTTATAGTTATTTGGCAAAATCCCGCCGGCTCCCCCGGTACAGCTCATACTTCAGCAGCCGGCAGTCAATCGGCCCGTTGAACAGCGGGATGCGCCGCGCCGGCTTCAGCCCGATGCTCTTGGCCGCCTCCAGGTTGCCGGTGAACACGAAAGCGTTGTAGCCCTGGAAACCCGTTTTCAGCGTGTCGCCGATGGTTTTGTAGAGCGCTGCCATCTGGGCTTCCTCCCCTATTCGCTCGCCGTAGGGCGGATTCATCAGCACGATGCCCGGCTCTTCTTTGGCGGGTGCGGTGGCGTCCTTCACATCGCGCACCGAGAGGCGCACGCAGTCTTCGAGGCCGGCGGCGGTGATGTTGGCCGCGGCCGCGTCAATGACTCGGGGGTCGAGGTCGGAGCCGGCGAGGTAGGCCTGCGGCTCTTCGAGGCGCTGGGCTTTGGCTTCTTCGCGCACTCGCTCCCAAAGCTGGGGGTCGAAGTCGTACCAGTTTTCGAAACCGAACTTGCCCTGGTGAAACAGGCCAGGCGCGATGCGCTGGCACATCAACCCCGCCTCGGTGAGGATGGTGGCCGAGCCGCACATGGGGTCGATGAGGGGCTGCTTGCCGTCCCAGCCCGAGAGCAGCACCAAGCCGGCGGCCAGCACCTCATTCAGCGGCGCCTCGTTGGTGCCCTGGCGGTAGCCGCGGCGGTGCAGCGAGTCGCCGGCCGCGTCGAGGCTAAGGATGACTTCGTTCTCCGTCATGCGCAGGTGCAGGCGGATGTCGGGGTTGCGGGTATCGATGCTGGGCCGCTCGCCGGTACGCTTCCGGAACTGGTCCACGATGGCATCCTTGGTGAGCTGGGCCACGAACAGCGAGTGCTCGAAGGTGGAGCGGTTCACCACCGGCGTGATGGCGAACGTCTGGCCCGGGCCGATGAAATCCTGCCAGTCGATGCGGCTCACCTCGCGGTAGAGGGCCTTCTCGTCGGCGGCGTAAAAAGCAGCGAAGGGCCGCAGCAGGCGCATCGACAAGCGGCTCCAGAGGGCCACTTCGTAGAGCAGGCGGTGGTCGCCGATGAACTCGACGGCCCGCGAGCCTACGTGCGTGATGTCGGCGCCAAGGTCGTAGAGTTCGTCGGCGAGCAGTTCTTCCAGGCCGAACTGGGTGGTGGCGGTAAGGTGCATAAGTAGCGCGGACTTTTAGTCCGCGTCCGCGCGCCGATTCGGGAATATCCCGGCGGCACGGAAACGCGAACTACAAAGTTCGCGCTACTTTCGCCTTTCGCCCGCACGCTGCATTCATTTATGGCCCTCGCTCCCTCCTCTTCCCCCATTCCCACCGCCACCGCTGCGCCCGCCCGCTCCTACGCCGGCCCCATGCTGCTGATGACGACGCTGTTCTTCCTGTTCGGCGCCGTCACCAACTTCAACGACGTGCTCATGCCCTACCTCAAGGACGTGTGCCAGCTCACCGATTTGCAGTCGTCGGCGGTACAGTCGGCCTTTTTCGGCGCCTACTTTCTCATGTCGCTGCCCGCGGGCTGGGTACTGAAAAAGCTGGGCTACCAGCGCGGCATCGTGGTGGGCCTGCTGGTGATGGCCGTGGGCGCGCTACTCTTCATTCCGGCAGCCGACTCGCGGGCGTTTGCGCTGTTCCTCACGGCCCTGGCCACGCTGGGCGCGGGCGTGACGCTCCTGCAAGTAGCGGCCAACCCCTACGTAAGCATTCTGGGCCCGGCGCGCGGC
>NZ_BAAGZM010000226.1:0-6329 GCF_054778495.1 Hymenobacter agri | reverse complement strand
CGGGCCGACCAGGTGCGCGTGCAGCGCCAGCTGCGGGCGGGCGTGCAGACGGCCCTGCAGCAAAACGGCGAGCACCGCGAAGAGGTCGTTATCGACAAGCAGATTTTCGACGTCTTCGTGGTGCCTTTCGCCCAGGGCAGCTACGCTAACCTGTATTTCTCGGACGTAACCGAGCGCGAAGCGGCCCGCCGACAACTCCGCGAACATCAGCAGTTTATGGAGCAGGTACTCGATACCATTCCGTCGGCCGTGATGGTGCGCGACGCCGAGCAGCAGCTGGTATTTGGCAACCAGGCCATGCACACCTACTGGGAGATGTCGCCCTTCAACGGCCCCCGCCCCCTGCCGCCGCAAACGCAGGCCGAATTCGACCGCTCGTCCGAGCTCGACGCGCAGGTATTGGCTTCGGGCAAGGAAGTAACGCTGGAGGAGACCCTCACGCTCAGCGACGGCAGCACGCGCTGTTTTTACGCCGTGCGCCGCCCCCTGTACCGGCCCGACGGTACCGTGCAAGTGCTGGCCGTGAGCACCGACATTACGCCGCTCAAGCAGGTGCAGCACACCCTGGAGCGCAGCGAAAAGCAATACCGTGACCTGATGACCTACGGCCAGGCCCTGATTGGGACCTGCGATATGCAGGGAATGGTCATCACCGTGAACCCGGCCCTGGCCCGCCTGCTGCGCGAAGATGCCACCGCCATGGTGGGTACCTCCGTCACGGCCCATATGACGGGGGAAGACCGCGAAGGCTTCGGCCTTTACCTCGAACACCTGGCCCGCACCGGCGAGGCCGAAGGCGTGCTGCCTGTGTACCCGCGCGGCAGCGACCAGCGGCGCTACCTGCACTACCACAATTACGTGGTGCGCGAGCCCGGCCAGGAGCCATACATCGTATCGCATGGGCACGACATCACCGAGCGGGTGCTGGCCAGCAAAGAGTTGAAGCACGCCAAAGAAGCCGCCGAAGCCGCCGTGCGCGCCCGCGAGAATTTCCTGGCCAACATGAGCCACGAAATTCGCACGCCCATGAACGGGGTGCTGGGCGTAGCCAACCTGCTCGCCAAAACCTCGCTCACGCCCGAGCAGCGCGAGTATGTGCGCATCATCCGGGGCTCGGGGCAGCACCTGCTGGCCGTGCTGAACGATGTGCTCGACATGGCCAAAATCACCTCGGGCAAGCTGGAGCTGAACTTCGAGCCATTCGACATTTGCGCCTCCATTCAGGAGGCTGTGAAACCACTTTCGCTGCAAGCCATCGAAAAAGGCATTGCCTGCGTGATGCACCAGCCCGCCACTTCCTACCCGCCCGTTATCGGTGACGCGCATCGGCTCAACCAAGTGCTGCTCAACTTGGTCAGCAATGCCATCAAGTTCACGCCCGCCGGTGGGCAGGTACTCGTGACGAGTGAGGCCCTGGCCGAAACTGCCGATGCCCTCACCGTGCGCTTCGACGTGCGCGATACCGGCGTGGGAATGGCTCCCGAAGTAGTGGCCCGCATCTTCGAGAGCTTCACCCAGGCCTATGCCGATACCGCCCGGCAGTTTGGCGGCACCGGGCTGGGCCTGAGCATCAGCCGCGCCCTGGTGGAGCAGATGAACGGCACGCTCACCGTCGACAGCACTCCCGGCCAGGGCAGCACGTTTGCGTTTTCGCTCACGCTGCCCAAGGCCACGCAACAGACGCCCGAACCCATTCCGGCCGACAGCTACGATACCGGCCTGCTGCAAGGCGCTCGCGTGCTGCTCATCGAAGACAATGAAATCAACCGCATGGTGGCGGCCTGGACCATGCAAAACTGGGGCATTGAGGTGCTGGAAGCCGAAGACGGTCCCGAAGGCCTGCAGCTGTTCGAAACCGCCGGCCCCTTCGATGCCGTGCTCATGGACATTCAAATGCCCGGTATGAGCGGCGTAGAAGCCACAACCCACCTGCGCCAGCACCCCGACCCGATACGCGCCAGCACGCCCATTCTGGCCCTCACGGCCAATGCCTTTCGTAGCGACCACGAGCGCTACCTCGCCGCCGGCCTCAACGACTGCCTGGCCAAGCCCTTTGAAGAAGCCGAGTTGTATGCCAAGCTGCGCCGGCTATTGCACCGGTGATGGAATGGCGGGCGACTGTAGAGACGCATACTTGCATCTCATCGTTGAACGACGCAGCCGACGAGACGCAAGTATGCGTCTCTACACCCATGCACCAGAACAATAAAAAAGCCCGTTTCTGAACCAGAAACGGGCTTTTGGCTGAGGGGATGGGATTCGAACCCACGATGAGCTTGAGACCCATACACACTTTCCAGGCGTGCTCCTTCGACCACTCGGACACCCCTCAAGGTTGTGGTTCGTGGCACAAAGATAGGGTGGAACAATGAGCAAAGAACAATGAGCAATGAACAATTCCTGACGAGTGGCCCAATTGCTGATTGTTCATTGCTCATTGTCAATTGATTTTACAGCGTGATTTCGCCGCGCAGGTCGGTGGCGAGCAGCTCGCGGGTGCGGGCCTCGCTCAGGCCCAGGCCCAGCACGAACATGAGCTTGGTAATGGCGGCCTCAGTGGTGATGTCCTCGCCGCCCACGATGCCCATTTCGGCGAAGCGGGCGCTGGTTTCGTACTTGCCCTGCACCACGCGGCCTTCCTCGCACTGGCTCACGTTCAGGAGCCACACGCCACGCCGGCGGGCCTCGGCCAGGCAATTGAGGAACCACTCGGCCGTGGGCGCGTTGCCCGAGCCGTAGGTTTCGAGCACGCAGCCGCGCAGGCCCGGCACGCCCAGCACGGCCGCTACCACCGCCTCGGTGATGCCCGGAAACAGCGGCAGCACCGCCACGGCAGCTTCCATCTGTTGGTGGACTTTCAGCGGGGCGGCGGGCAGCGGCCGGATGCTTTTGTCGTCGAATTCGAGCCCGATGCCGGCCCTAGCCAGCGGCGGCAGGTTTTCGCTTTTAAAGGCCGCGAATTGCTGGCTTTCGACCTTTTTGGCCCGCGTGCCGCGAATGAGAATGTCGTTGAAGAACACGCACACCTCGGGCACGCGCACGGTGCCGGCCCGGGGGTGGCGGGCGGCCGCGATTTCGAGGGCCGTAATGAGGTTGCGCTGGGCATCGGAGCGGTTGGCTCCCACCGGCACCTGCGCCCCGGTGAACACCACCGGCTTGCCCAAGTTTTCGAGAATGTAGCCGAGCGCCGCGGCCGAGTAGGCCATGGTATCGGTGCCGTGCAGCACCACGAAGCCGTCGAAGTCGGCGTAGTGCCGGCCGATGAGCTGGGCCAGGTAGAGCCAGTCCTGGGGCTCGACGTTGCTGCTATCGATGGGTTCGGGCAGGCTCAGCAGCTCCAGCCGGAAGGGCAGGCGCGTGAGTTCGGGCATCTTGCGGTCGAGGCGGCCGAACTGCATGGGCACCAGGCCGCCTTTGCGGTTCAGGGCCATGCCCACGGTTCCGCCGGTGTAGATGATGAGCAGACGCGGGGCGGTGGCATCGAGGGCATCGGCGCGGGTGGGCAGGGGCAGTAGCGGCAGGTTGAGGTCGGGCATGGGGTGTAGTTTGAGGCCGCAAGTTGGGCAACATTTCAGTAGAATGCTGCCGGAATGCAGGGCCGCATTTGCGGCCGGCGGCAGCCCTGCGCCAACTTCACCCGTATGGGAGCTGTTACGTTACTTCCGATTATGAATTCAACCGACTCCTCCCCTGCCAAACCCGTTTCCGACGTCATCCTCATCGGCGCGGGCATCATGAGCGCCACGCTCGGCGTGCTGCTGAAATCTCTCGACCCCAGCCTCACCATCAGCGGCTTCGAGCGCCTCGACGCGGTGGCCGCCGAAAGCTCCGACGCCTGGAACAACGCCGGCACCGGCCACTCGGCCTTCTGCGAGCTCAACTATACGCCCGAGCGGCCCGACGGCTCGATTGATATTTCCAAGGCCGACAAGATTGCCGAGCAGTTCGAGCTCAGCAAGCAGTTCTGGGCCTCGCTGGTGCAGGAAGGCACCCTGCCCGACCCTACGGCCTTCATCCACAGCATTCCGCACATGAGCTTTGTATGGGGCGAAGCCAACGTGGAATACCTGCGCAAGCGTCACGCCGCGCTGCTGCACTCGCCCCTGTTTCAGGGCATGGAATTCAGCACCGACCCCAAACAGATTGAACAGTGGATTCCGCTGGTGATGGACGGGCGCGACCCCAGCCAGCCGGTAGCCGCCACCCGCATGGCCGTGGGCACCGATGTGAACTTCGGCGCCCTCACCCGCGCCCTCTCCGACCACCTGAAAAGCCTGCCCGGCGTGGACCTGCACCTCGGCCACGAGGTGGAAGACTTCCGCCACAAAGACGATGGCATCTGGCGCGTGAAGGTGAAGGATTTGGCCACCGGCCAGAGCCGCATCGTGCGTGGGCGCTTCGTGTTCATCGGGGCCGGCGGGGGCTCACTGCCGCTGCTCGAAAAGTCGGGCATTCCGGAGGCCCGGGGCTTCGGCGGCTTTCCGGTGAGCGGGCAGTGGCTGAAGTGCCAGAACCCCGCCGTGATTGCCCGGCACGAAGCCAAGGTATACGGCAAGCCCGCACTGGGCGCGCCGCCCATGTCGATGCCCCACCTCGACACGCGCCAGATAAACGGCCGCAAGGAGCTGCTGTTCGGGCCTTACGCCGGTTTTAGCACCAAGTTTTTGAAGAAGGGTTCGTATACCGACCTGTTCAAATCCATCGAGCTGGGCAACATCCGGCCGCTGCTCTACGCCGGGGCGCGCAACCTGGGCCTGACGAAATACCTCATCGGCCAGGTGCTGCAAACGCCCGAGGAACGCACCGCCGCCCTGCGCGAGTATTATCCCGAAGCCAACCCCGCCGACTGGCAGCTCGAAGTGGCCGGCCAGCGCGTGCAGGTTATCAAGAAGGATAAAAAAGAAGGCGGCGTGCTGGAATTCGGCACCGAGATGGTGACAGCCGCCGATGGCTCCATCGCGGCGCTGCTGGGCGCGTCGCCGGGCGCGAGCACGGCCGTGGCCATCATGCTGGAGCTGGTGCAGAAATGCTACCCCGAGCGGGCCGCCTCGCCCGAGTGGCAGGCCCGGTTCCGGCAGTTGGTGCCATCCTTCGGCCAGAAGCTGGCCGATAACCCGGCGCTGGCCGCCACCGTGCGCGAGCACAGCCGCGGGGTGCTGCAGCTGGAGGCGTAGCTTTCGCAGGGCTGATAATATAAAACGTCATGCTGAGCGGAGGCGCAGCCGCAGTATCTCTACCGCAATAGTAAATCCTGTCAATTGGGATTAGTAATGCAGTAGAGATGCTGCGGCTGCGCCTCCGCTCAGCATGACGTTCTTTTTTTATCCAGTTCAGCCCACCGAAAGTCCCGTTTCCAGCTAGCTTTGCGCTATACCTCTATTCTGCGCAAACATGCTGAAAACCTACTTCTTCGCGCCGCTGCTTGCCTTGGCTGGCGCGGCCTACGCCCAAACCCCACCCGCCGAAACCCTGCTGCTGCGCGAGCCGGCCCTGAGCCGCGACAAGCTGGCCTTCAGCTACGCCGGCGACATCTGGCTGGCCAACCGCGACGGCTCGAACCCGCAGCGCCTCACCGTAGGCCCGGGTGTGGAAACCAGCCCGCACTTTTCGCCCGATGGCCAGTTCATTGCCTTCACCGGCGACTACGACCGCAACGCCGACGTGTACGTGGTGCCCGTGAGCGGCGGGCAGCCGCGCCGCCTGACGTGGCACCCCTCGGCCGAAGTGGTGCGCGACTGGACGCCCGACGGGCAGCGCATCCTGTTCAGCGGCGCGCAGGAAGCGTATGCGCGCTCGTTGCAGCTCTTCACAGTGCCGATGAGCGGGGGGCTGCCCACCCGCCTGCCGCTGCTGATGGGCGAGAAAGGCAGCTACTCGGCCGATGGCAAGACGCTGGCCCACACGCACATCACCAACGCCACCAGCACCTGGAAGCACTACCGCGGCGGCCAGACCGGCCCCATCTGGCTGACGGATTTGCAGACGCTGGCCACCGAGGAGATTCCGCACGAAAACGCCACCGATACCAGCCCGCTGTGGCTGGGCGGCAAGGTGTATTTCCTGAGCGACCGGGCCCGCACCAACAACGTGTTCGTGTACGACCCGGCCACCAAAAAAGTAAGCCAGCTGACGCGCCACACCGATTACGACGTGAAGGCGCTGAGCGGCCAGGGCACCGATTTGGTGTACGAGCAGGCCGGGCGGCTGCACGTGCTGAACACCGGCTCGGGCCAGACCACTGACCTGCACATCAGCATTGCGCCCGAGGTGCTGGCGCTGCGGCCGCAGTACCGCAGCGTGGCCGGCATGTTGCGCGGGGCGGCCATCTC
>NZ_BAAGZM010000225.1:0-6331 GCF_054778495.1 Hymenobacter agri | reverse complement strand
CGGCAGCAGGCGGCGGCGTGAGGGCCGGGGCACTGGCCGTAGCCGGGACCGCGCTGGTAGTGGCGGGCGACGTGGTTGGGTTGCTCTGGCAAGCCGCCAGCGCGAGGAAGACGGGAGTTAGCCCGGAAAGGGTTTTCATCAGGAAAGGAACTGAATGTGGGGGCGGAAATACCCGCCCGGAAAAGCAGCGCAAGATGCGCAGCGCTGCCGGAACAACGGGCGCTACTGCCCTGCGTCATTGGTCAGTGCTCCCGATGGCTGGCCAGGGAGTCTATCCGAATGGACTGGATGGTGGAGTAGGCATCCCGGGCAAAATTGACACACTGTTTCCGCTTGCAGTCGAATTGAAACCGCACTTCCCAGCCGCGGTCGGCCTGCCGCAAGGTGGTCGTCGCGACGATTTGCCGGTAGGGCTCGGCCGCTAAACTCGCCACCCCTAAACTCCCCACCCCAAAGAACTCGACAATTGAAAAAATCCGGCCGTTGATGGTTGCCAGTTTTTTCGATTTCCACACCGTTGGCACCGCGCCTACGGCCTTGTTGCGCTCGTCTTGGTTCCGAATTCGGCGTTCCACTGCCTCCAGCGTTTCATCACTCCCGTAATTCATCTGCGTTTCGATGGTCAGCCGGTCCAGGCTGTCCTGGCAGTACGTGCCCTCCCACTTAAAAAAGCCGCTTTCCTGCAACAGGCAGCCTTTCGAGCTCGTGAATCGGTATTTGGGCTTGTCCGACATCTGATTATCCGATACATCCAGCCACACCAGCAGCGTGTCGTATTTGACGGGCACATTCAGGGTGATAGTACCCGTTGGTGAAGGCACATAAAGCCGTTTAACCAGCGTCACCGTGCGTTTCACAAAACCCGCAGGCACCTGCTGCTTATCAGCCGAGCAACCCACCAGAATTGCCAGCGAAAGAACAGGAATCAGTACACGCATACGTCGTTTTTCAAGTAAAAAGCCGGTGAAAACAACTCGTTTCCACCGGCTTTCAGAATTTATTTATCACGCATTATTTCAGCCCCGGAATCTTGGCGCCGCGCTCGCGGGCCACATCCTGGGCCAGCTCGTAGCCGGCGTCGGCGTGGCGGAAGATGCCCATGCCGGGGTCGGTGGTGAGCACCCGCTTCAGGCGCTCGGCTTTTTCGGGGGTTCCTGTCGCTACTATCACCATGCCGGAATGGGTGCTGTTGCCGATGCCTACGCCGCCGCCGTTGTGCAGGCTCACCCAGTCGGCGCCGCTGGCGCAGTTGGCCAGGGCGTTGAGCAGGGGCCAGTCGGCCACGGCGTCGGAGCCGTCCTTCATGCCTTCGGTTTCGCGGTTGGGCGAGGCCACCGAGCCGCAGTCGAGGTGGTCGCGGCCGATGACGATGGGGGCCGACACCTCGCCCCGGGCCACAAGCTCGTTGATGACGAGGCCAAACTTTTCGCGCTCGCCGTAGCCCAGCCAGCACACCCGGGCCGGCAGACCGATGAAAGGCACCTTGGCCTGGGCCTTCTCAATCCAGCGGGCCAGCAGCTTGTTGTCGGGGAAGGTTTCGAGCAGGGCGCGGTCGATGCGCAGAATGTCGGCCGGGTCGCCGGAGAGGGCGGCCCAGCGGAACGGTCCCTTGCCCTCGCAGAACAGCGGGCGAATGTAGCCGGGCACGAAGCCAGGGTAGAGGAACTGGCCGTTTTCATCGCGTACGTTCAGGCCGCCTTTTTCGGCCTGGCCGCGCAGGTTGTTGCCGTAGTCCACGGCAATGGTGCCGCGGCGCTGCATCTCCAGAATGGCTTCTACGTGCTTCACGATGGCGGCCAGGGCCTGGCGCTTAAACTCCTCGGGGTTGGCCGCTTTCAGGGCCAGCACCTCCCCTATCTCGCCTTCTGGAATGTAGTCCATCAGGTCATGGGCCGAGGTTTGGTCGGTTACGATGTCGGCCTGGAAACCCAACTCCAGCAGGCGCGGCAGCACAGTGGCCGCGTTGCCGGTGAGGCCCACCGACCAGCCTTTGCCGTCGGCTTTGGCCTGCTCGCACAGCTCCAGGGCGTGGGTGAGGTCGCGGGCCTGCTCGTCGACGTAGCCTTCGCGGACCTTCTGCTTCACCCGCTCGTCAATCGGCTCGATGACGAGGCAGACGCCGTCGTTCATGGTCACGGCCAGGGGCTGGGCGCCGCTCATGCCGCCCAGGCCGGCCGTCACGGTGATGGTGCCGCGCAGGCTGCCGCCGAAATGCTTGTCGGCCATCGCGGCAAACGTCTCGTAGGTGCCCTGCAAAATGCCCTGGGTGGCAATGTAAATCCAGGAGCCGGCCGTCATCTGGCCGTACATCATCAGGCCCAGCTTGTCGAGTTCGTCGAAGTATTCCTGGGTGCTCCAGGCGGGCACGATGTTACTGTTGGCGATGAGCACGCGCGGGGCGTGGGGCCAGGTTTTGAGCACGCCCACAGCCTTGCCGCTCTGCACCAGCATGGTTTCGTCGGCTTCCAGCTCCTTGAGGGTTTTGACGATGATTTGGTACTCCTTCCAGTTGCGGGCGGCGCGGCCGGCCCCGCCGTACACAATCAGCTCATCGTACACGAGCGACACGGCCGGGTCGAGGTTGTTTTCCAGCATGCGCAGGGCGGCTTCGGCCTCCCAGGTTTTGCAGCGCAGTTCGGTGCCGTGCTTCGCCTTCACGGTTTCCGAGGGCTTAAACTCGTAGAACATCGGGCGCTGGCCGTCGTGTTTCTGAGAGGCAGTTGAGAGGGAGGTGGCTTCGAGGTTGAGCTCGGGCGTAGCGGTTTCGGTGGTCATGAGGGTGGGATGGATTGGGTGGTGCAGCGAAGATAGAACAACGCCATTGGATGCGCTACCGTCTACCAGCCACCCACTACTCACCTATCGCTCCCCTCGTTCCTGGTCTTCCCGGTATGGCAGGCTGGCTCAGTAGTAGCCGTAGGTAAACTCATAAACCGTGGGCTTACCATTCAGACCGGCGCTGTCGGTTTTGCGGAGCAGCAGGCCCCTGGCATCGTATTCGTACTCGATGGCCGATGGTCGGTACATCTGCCCGACCGTGGCATCGGCCTTGCCGGAACGCAGCTGGTAGGTGCGCTCCTCGCGCGTCACCTGCCCTGCCGTGTTGCGCACGTAGCGCGTGGCGTAGCCCCGCAGGCGCGTTTCGCTGCGCACGCTCATCAACCAGCTGCTATCCGCAGCACTTGATTTTGCGGGCCGGTCGGGCACCGCCGTTGTATCGGCCAGATACGTGGAGCGCACGAGCAGGCCCCGGGTATCGTATTCGTAGCGGTTTTCCGGTATAAACCGCGCCCGCTGGTACCGGGCCCGCCGCCGCAATTCAGCGGCCGGCGGCGCAGCCGCCGTGGGCACAGGCCGGAAATCCAGTTGTCCGGATTCCACTACTCGTCCGGCCTGCCTCACGGCGTAGTTCGCCAGAAACTCGGTAGGCTGGTCGGCCGCGTCGTAGGCCACAGTTAGCGAGCAGGTGGTATCGCGGCCGCAGGGGTAGCTGCGCACCAGCAGGCGCTGGCGAGCCTGGCCGCCGGCCATCCCGGGCAAAGGCTGGAACAGTGCATCAATTGTCAAGGTATCGCCGCGGCGCGACTGGTGCGTTTGCTGCCAGAGTACGGGGGCGGTCTGCACGCCCAGCATGTAGGTCGTGTAGAGCTGCCTGGTCGGTTCGAACACGGTTTGACCGCCGGGGTAGTCGCCAGCCTTCGGAATCATGGTCAATTCCACCAGGCGGTTTTGCTTATCGAAACGCTGCCGCCGGTGCTGGCCGAAATACGGCTTGGCAACCAGGGTTTGATTCCCCCGGCGGTCCAATTCGATGTAGTCCGTCGTATCGGAACGGCCGGCCCGCCGCGTCACCACCGTTTTCACGCGGTGCCGCGCATAGTGCAGCCGGGCCAGCGAGTCATCGGCCGACAGGCGCTGGGGCAGCACGTTCAGCGAAAACAGCAGCGGCAGATGCAGCGGCACGCTCGTGGTTGCAGTCGTGGTTTTGGCCGGGTCCGCCGTCTGCCCGTATCCGGCTTGCGGCAACAGCGCCGCCAAACTAATTCCTGCGGCAATGATTCTTCGTAACATTAGGTAGCGGTATGTTGCCCGCAATTACGCACCGCTTCAGCTTTTCCAGCTATTCCCATGAGCCCCGACTACACCCCCATCGACTGCCACTACTACGACCTGCTCGAAGGCGCCGCCACCCAGCGCCGCCGCGTCGACCTGCAGTATTTCAACGACCTGCGCCAGCTCTGCCTGGGCTCGGGCGTAATTGACACCCTGTTCATTCGCGACAAGGTGGAATACATGCGCCTGAAATCGGGCGAGGAAATCCGCCTCGACCACCTCATCCGCCTCGACGATAAGCCCGCGCCCGGCTACGCCGACTATCCCGATTTCAGCTGCGGCTGCTGACGCTGGGGCGACAGCCAGGAACGCCTAACATAGAAGACCGTCATGCTTCGACAAGCTCAGCATGACGGTCTGTTGTTGTTCAGAAAAAATCACCCTCCGCTAGTCCCGCGTCTGGTCTACGCTGATGCCGCCGTTGGTGGTCACGGCCTTCACCGTGGCACCGCCCTGGCCCAGGCTGGTTTCCACTTCTTTGTGGAACATGCCGGTTTTCGTCACCGGCAGGTCGGTGCGGATGCCGCCCATGTTGGTGCTGGTCAGGAAGCGGGCCGAGTACGTGCGGGGTAGCTTCCAGTGAATGCCGCCATTGGTGGTGGCCACGTCGAGGCCCTGGCCCTGCCACTGGCGGCCCGATAGCTCGATGGTGAGGCCGCCGTTGGTGGTTTCGCCCTTCACGCTGCCGCCCAGGTTGGCCAGGTTCACGCCGCCGTTGGTGGTTTCGAAGCGAATGGCGGCCTGGATGTTTTCAATGTTGATGCCGCCGTTGGTGGTGTTCAGGGCCAGGGCGGTGGTGCGGGGCACGAAAATCTCGTAGCTCACGCTCCAGTCATGGTCTTTGGCGGGGTCGGCGGCGCTGATGGTGTTGCCTTGGGCGGCAATGCTGATGCGGTGGGCACGGGCGGCGGCTTCGGTTTCGCTGGCACCCCAGGCCTGCACCTTGGCCCGGATGCGGACGTTGGGCCCATCCCAGCCGCGCACCGTGATGCCGCCGTTGGGGCCGCCGTCCACTTGCAGAGGCTTGCCGCTGGGGGCGGGCATGGTCAGGTCGCGGGTTTCGCAGAACTGCTGCATGTCCTTGCCGTTGCGGGTCCACTTATTGTAGTTGTTGCAAGTCGACTCGAAGGTAGGTTCGGCGGTCTGGGCGTGGGCGCCGAGCGAGGCGGCCAGCAAGGCAATTGCAGAAAGCAGGGTTTTCATGGGTTGAGAAATTGAAGGTTGGACTGTTGAATGAGATGATGCGCCCCGGCCAGCTGGGGTTGCCTGGAGGAGGCGGCGAAGGGGTTACCGGCGCGGTGCCGGTTCGTTACAGCCCCGGCCGAAATTATTTTTTTGGAACACTCCCCCGCCCTTTTGCCGTATTCCCTGCCAGCTAACCTTCCTACCCCTCACCAACCCCAAGCCCTATGGATACCGTAGCCGCCGGCGTCACCCAGTTGCGCATTCAGCGCTTTGTCAACGTTTACTTCGTCGAAACCGGTACCCCGGGCGAGTGGGTGCTGATTGATACCGGCCTGCCCGGCAGCGCCAAAACCATCATTGCCGCCGCCGACGAGCTATTTTATCCCGGCTCGCACCCCGAAGCCATCATCCTCACCCACGGCCACCTCGACCACCTGGGCTCGGCCCGCGAGCTGGCCGACCATTGGAACGTACCCATTATCGTGCACCCGCTGGAGCTGCCCTACGTCACGGGCCAGGCCCTCTACCCGCCCCGCGACCCCACCGTGGGCGGCTCGCTGGCCTTCATGAGCCGCTTCTTCCCCACCCAGCTGCCCAACCTCGAAGACCGGGTGCAGGCCCTCGACGCCGACGACCCCAGCACGCCCTTCCTCATGAACTGGCGCTGGCTGCACGTGCCCGGCCACGCCCCCGGCCAAATCGCCTTCTTCCGCGACGCCGACCGCGTACTGATTGGGGCCGATGCCTTCGCCACCACCAACCACGACTCGGTCCCGGCCATCCTCATTGGCAAGCCCGACATCAGCCGCGCCGGCACCCCGTTCAACTACGACTGGCAAGCCGCTCAGAAATCCGTACAAACCCTGGCCGCCCTCGAGCCAAAAGCCATTGGCTGCGGCCACGGCCCGGTCATCACCGGCCCCGAAGCCGCCGCCGGCCTGCACGAGCTGGCCAACAACTACCCCATCCCCGAGTACGGCCGCTACGTGCACGAGCCCGCCCGCACCGATGCCAGCGGCGTCGAGTACCTGCC
>NZ_BAAGZM010000224.1:0-6379 GCF_054778495.1 Hymenobacter agri | reverse complement strand
CATCAGCAGGCGGCGGGCGCGGCCCACGTGGGCATGCTCGCCGGGCAGGCACAGCTCGGCCACGTGCAGTACCAACTGCGGGAATTGCCGGGCCTGTTGCTGCACCAGGCCCGCCGTGTCGTCCAGGCAATTGTTGGCCAGCACAATGACTTCGTACGAGTCGGGCGGCAGGGGGCGGCCATTCAAATCGGTTTGGGCCGCCAGCGCGGCCAGGGTGGCGGGCAGGTTGGCTACTTCGTCTTTGGCCGGAATGATGACGCTGATGCACAGACCGGCGCGCGGCGGCGGCAGTTGCTGGCGCAACCGGTCCGCATCGGCATCGCGCGGCACGGCGGTCAGCAGCGCTGGCGGAGCCGGGGCAGTGGTTTCGTGCGCCGCCAGAAAGCGGGCGGGGGTAGCGTGGTCCATTGCCGAGGCTTACGCCCAACCCAGTGAAAGGATAACGCCCAGCTTACTTTAAAACGAATTGAAAAAGATATTTACCAGCTCGTTTCGCCGCTACCAGTCTTGCTGTCAGCCCCGTATTGCGGACCCGCTGCCGAGTTAAAATCGCCGGCTGAACGCCATAAAAAAAGCCTCTCCCGCAAACGGGAAGAGGCTTTTTGCAATCGATGCTGACGGCTGCGCTTAGAACGCCTCGCCAATGGCAAACAGAATGCCCGGCGAGCTACCGCTACCAGCGGCGTAATCGAGGCGCAGGTTCACGCGGTCGCGGCGGATGAAGTTGAAGCGAATACCCGCGCCGCCGGCGTATTTGGTGTCGCCCAGCGCGAATTTGTCGATGTACTGGTTCACGTTGCCCACACCGCCGAATATGGCGCCGTCGAACCGGCTCAACACGCTGCCGCCGTTGGGAAACAGCTTATGCCGGATTTCGGCTTGGAACATAATCATCTGGCGGTCGCGGTAGCGTTGCTCGTAAATGCCGCGCAGCAGGTTGCCGTTGTTGTAAAGCATGCCGCCGAGGTTGGCGCCGATGCCGGCCAGCTCGCGGAACGGCACGTCGCCGGTGTGGAACTGCCCCAGGAATTGCGCGGCCAGAATGGTGCGCGTCGAGCCCAGCGGCTGGAAGTGGCGGGCATCGAGCTGGTAGCGCACAAACCGGTAATCGGACCCCAGGCCGGTACCGTTGAACGTGGCCCCGAAATCGAGCAGATTACCCCGGAAAGCGGCCAGCGGCACATCGCGGGTATCGTAGGTAATCACCGGGCCCAGGCCCGACACGCGGGTGTTCTGCCGCTCGCGCTCGGTCATCCGCGGGTCGGTGTAGAATACGTTCGTGCCTTGGCCATCGGTCGTCTTGCCCGGCACATCAATGTTGCTGATGCCGGTGTAGCGGTACTGCGCGCCGAAAAACAGCTTGGGCACAATTTGCTTCTGCACGCGCTGATTGACGATGAACAGCTTGTATTTGGTTTCCGACTCATTGGCCGTCGCGGTGCCAGGGCCTTTGCCGTAGTAATACAGCAGAATGTCGTAGGCGCTGATTTCACCGTTGAGGTAGAATTTCTCGCCCGGCGTGTACACCGTGTGCACCAATTGCAACAGCGACTGCCCCTTCGTAGTCGTCCAGAACTGCAGACGGGCGTTGGATGGGCGCGTAAGCGTGTCGGTTGAGAACCGGCCGCTGAGCAGCCCGCCCAGGCCGTAGCCCAAGCCCGTTTCGGCCTGGTAGAACACCACCGGCACCGGCAACAACGTCAGCGTCTTGTTCTTGCCCAGCTGGCCAAACGACTTGGTGCTGCGCGGCTGCATCTGGGTGGCCAGCGGGGCCGGGCCGGGCGCGGCAGCCGGCGTGGTGAAAACAGAATCGAGGGGCGCGGCGGGCTGAGCGGCCGCAGTGTAAGCCAACCCCGTCAGAAGCAGGGCTGCGAGAGAAAAACGCATAGGAGCGGTGGGGTGAAAAACTAATGAATTACACTATCAACGGATTAAGCCGGCTTACGGTTGGCCGGCTCCCGCAGAGCACTGGATACGGCTTATTGCTCAGCTCCGGCCGCCTTAGCTACTCTTCAATCAGTAAACGTTTTACCACTTGGTTGCGCCCCAGATGCTCGGCCACCAGCACGGCGGCATCGGTCGGGCGCACGTTGCCGTAGGCCGTGCCGTCGGGGTACACCACGAGGGCAGCACCGGGTCCTTTTTTGCACTGCTTGCATAGGTCGAGGCAATTGCAGGTTTGCACGCGCACGTGCTGGCGCTCGCCGTCCAGCAGCAGCTTCTTGAGGCCCTGCAGCTTCAGTTCCTTTTTCAGGGCTTTGGCCACGGCCTCCCCTACCCCGGATTTCTGATTGGTACACACGAATAGGCGGCGAACTGGCGTCATGCCCGCTTGAACGCAGCCCGGGCGCGGACGTTGCCCCCTCCTACCTCTACCGCCCGTGCCAGTGGCGGTTTTGCAGCTTGTAGGCGGCCAGCTCGCGGTTCGACCACAGAGTTTGGTAAATCTGCTGGTCGTGCAGCAGCTGCGGGTCTTTTTCCATGAACAGCAGCAGCTGTTGGAGCAATTCGGCCGTCTCTTCCTTCAGCGAATAGTACATCCAGTTGTCGAGCCGGCGCACGTTCACCAAACCTGCATTCTTCAAGTACGATAATTGCCGGCTGGTTTTGGTTTGGGTGAAATCGAGCACCTGCTCGAGGTCGGCCACCACCATTTCGCGGTTGCGCCACAGCAAATGCAGGATGCGAACGCGGCTTTCGTCGCCCAACGATTTAAAAAGTTGCTGCCCGAAAGCAACCGTGAAATGTTTCAAGCGCATCTGCTGTCTGGGAAGGGAGTTGCGCCCTTCGTGCATTCTCCATCCAAAGGTATCAACGCCCCCGCTCCGGGCGGCGTATATTTGTTTTCTCGCTATCTGAATATGCCTGATTTCTTGCGCCTTCGTGGCCTTTCCGTTTTTATTGCCGCGCTGCTGCTGAGCTTGCTGCTGGCCGCGCCGGGCGCGCATGCTCAGGGCAAGCGCCAGGTCATTCAGTTCACCGGCATCGTGGCCAGCGGCGACAGCCTGCTCGGCGTGCCGGGGGCCAGCATCTACGTGCCCCGGGCCGGGCGCGGCACCACGTCCAACATCTACGGCTACTTTTCGATGGCCGTGCTGGCCGGCGACAGCATCGTGATTCGCTCGCTGGGCTACGCCAACCAAACCATCGTCATCCCGCCCGATTTCCGCCGCCAGAGCTATTCGGTGGTTATTCAGCTCATTGAGGATGCCACCGTGCTGCCCGAAGTGCGCGTATTCCCCTACACCACCGAGCGCGACTTCAAAAAAGCGTTTCTGGCCCTGCGCCTGCCCACGGAGCGCGGCACCGCCGCCGCCGACAACCTGAACGAGGAGCTGATGAACCGAATTTTCCGGACCCAGCCCATGGGCCCCACGGCCAACTTCCGTCAGACCATGGCCAACCAGAGCCTGGACTACGACCGCAAAATGGGCATGGCCCCCAACCAATACTCCAACAACCCGCTGCTCAACCCCTTCAGCTGGCTACAGCTCATTCAGCAGGTAAAAAAAGGCGAGTTCAAGAAGAAGAACTACAACGACGAATAACCGCAGATTAAACGAATTTCAACGGATTGAACGGATTATTTGTGGTTGCCGCGCTTCACCTGACCAACTGGTAAACAGCGGCAATTAACCCCATTGTATCCGACAGCTGAAGCCGGCTTTTATAAACAAAGGCCGGCTTTTTCGCGTTTTGACGTGACGGCCCGACTGCGCGGAACCCCAAAAAATCCGTTCAATCAGCTAAAATCCGTTCAATCCGCTAAAATCCGTTCAATCTGTGGTTCTATGGATACCAACCTTCCTGTTTCCGATAAGCCCCGCGTGGTGATTGTGGGCTGCGGCTTCGGCGGCCTGCGCCTGGCGCAGGCGCTGCGCAAAGCCCCCGTGCAAGTCGTGGTCATCGACCGCAACAACTACCACAACTTCCAGCCGCTGCTGTATCAGGTGGCCACCGGGGCGCTGGAGGCCGACAGCATTGCCTATCCCATTCGCAAGATTTTCGCGGGCCAGAAGAACTTCTTCTACCGCATGGCCGACGTGCAGCGCATCGACCCGGCCGCCAACACCGTGACTACCAGCGTCGGCGATATTCGCTACGATTACCTGGTGCTGGCCACGGGCTCGCTCACCAATTTCTTCGGGCTGGAGAGCATCGAGCGCAACGCCATGCAAATCAAGAGCATTCCGAATGCCCTGAACCTGCGCAGCTTCATTTTTCAGAACTTCGAGAAAGCCCTGCTCACCAGCGACCCCGCCGAAAAGCAGGCCCTGCTGAACATTGTGGTGGTGGGCGGCGGCCCCACGGGCGTCGAAATCAGCGGCTCGCTGGCCGAGATGCGCAAGCACGTACTGCCCAAAGACTACCCCGAGCTTGACTTGCAGGCCATGCAGATTTTTTTGGTCGAAGCCGGGCCGGCGCTGCTCGGGCCCATGTCGCCCGCCTCGCAGGCCGACGCTAAGCGCTACATGGACGAATTGGGCGTAACCGTGCACCTGAATACGTCCATCAAGCGCTACGAGGACGGCAAGGCATATTATTCTGACACTGAATACATCCCAACCGAAAACCTGGTCTGGGCCGCCGGCGTGAACGGGGCCGAAGTGCCCGGCCTGCCCGCCGAGGTCATCACCCGCAACAAGCGCATCACCGTGAACGGCTGGAACCTGGTGGAGGGCCAGCACAACATCTTCGCCATCGGCGACGTGGCCAACATGACGACGCCCGACATGCCCAAGGGTCTGCCCATGCTCGCCCCCGTGGCCCAGCAGCACGCCGACCACCTCGCCGAGAACCTGCAGCGCATGATGCGCCTCGAAAAGCCGCTCGATTTCGTGTACAACAACAAGGGCTCGATGGCCATTGTGAGCCGCAACAAGGCCGTGGTCGACCTACCCAAAAACATTCACTTCCGCGGCTTTTTCGGCTGGCTCACCTGGCTGTTTGTGCACTTGATGACGCTGGTGGGCTTCCGCAACAAAGTGGTGGCGCTGGTCGACTGGGCCTTCAGCTACTTCAGCACCGACCAGGCGCTGCGCCTCATCATCCGCCCCTTCAGCCGCAAGGATATGAAGGACGACAAGGGCAAGAAAAGCGCCGAGCACCGCACCGCCACGGCCGAGTATAACGCCACGCCGCCGGCCATTCAGGTGGAGGCGTAGCAAGTATAAGTAGGTAGAAATAAGAACGTCATGCTGAGCGCAGTCGAAGCATGACGTTCTTATTTTATCGTCCTGCCATTTTTAGACCGTCGGCCCCGCCACCACTACCTGCATATCGGCCGGGCTCAGGTACTGTTGCGCCAGCGCTTGCAGCGTTTCGGCATCGGCGGTTTCGGTTTGCTGCACGAACTGCGTGTAGTAGTCGGCCGGCAAGCCCAGGAATATGATGTTCTTATACTTATCGCACTGCTCGAACACGGTAGAAAGCTCGTTGGCGAACTTACCCAGCAGATAGTTTTTCACCGTTTCCAGCTCCTCGGCCGGAATGGGCTCCTCCTGCAGGCGGCGCAGCTCCAGCTCAATCTCGCTCACGGCGAAGGCGGCGCTTTCGCCCTTCACATCGGTGCCGATGACGAGTGAAGTACCGTACTCGCGCGGGGCCACGCTGGCGTAAATGCCGTAGGTCAGGCCCTTGTCTTCGCGGATGTTGCGCATCAGGCGCGAGCCGAAATAGCCGCCGAACACGTTCACCAGCAGCTTCAGGCGGTGCGTGTCGGGGTGCGTGGGCGCGGGCCACGCCCGGCCCATGCGGATGGAGGCCTGCAGGCTACCGGGCACCGCCACGTAGTCGGGCGCGGCGGCCGCGAAATCAGGCAGTTCTACTTTTTGCGGCGGCAGTGCCCCGCCGGCCAGCGCATCGGTGCCGAAGGCCTGTGCCACGAGGTCGCGCTCGGCAGCCACGTCGCCGCACAGGAACAGCTCGGCATTGGCCAGGGAGTAGGCCGATTGATGAAAGGCGCGGGCCTGCTCAGCCGTCAGGCTTTGGTAGGCGGCTTCGTCGAAGGGCCGGCCGTAGGCGGTGTCGTCGCCGAAGAGCAGCTCGTTGAAGCGCTCGGTGGCGAGGTAGCTGGTTTTCTGGCGCTCGACGCGCACATTCTGGATGGTGCGGGTTTTCAGCTGCTGCAGCTCGGCTTCGGGAAAGGCCGGGTTGGTGAGCACGTCGAGCACCAGCGGCAGCAGCGTGGGCAGGTGGCGCGTGAGGCAATACAGCGTGAGCGTGGCGCGGTCGAAGCCCGAGTCACACTCCAGCGACGCGCCATAGAAGGCCACTTCGTCGGCAATCTGGCGGGCGGTGCGGGTGGTGGTGCCCTCCAGCAGCATGCGGGCCGTGAGGGCGGCCAGGCCCGGCGTGGGCTCGCTCACTTTGCCGGCCC
>NZ_BAAGZM010000223.1:0-6384 GCF_054778495.1 Hymenobacter agri | reverse complement strand
CTCGGCGGTGAGCGTGAGCGGGCCGGCGGCCGGCCTCACGGTGGTAGTGCTATCGGCGATTTCGACGCTGGGCTCGTGGCCGGCAGTGCTGGCCGCAACGGCCGTGGCGGGCGTTATTCAGATTGGGCTGGGGCTGGCGCGGGCAGGCATCATTGCGCTGTATTTTCCGGCGGCCGTTATCCGCGGCATGCTGGCGGCCATTGGCATTATTCTGATTCTGAAGCAGCTGCCGCACTTCTTCGGGGCCGATGCCGACTATTTTGAGGACATGAATTTCCTGCAGTTTAATGGCCTGAACACGTTCTCGGCCATTGGCGCGGCCATGAAGGGGCTGAGCCCCGGCTCGGTCTTGGTGGGCGTGGTGTCGCTGGCCATTCTGCTGCTCTGGAACACGGCCCCGGTGCGGCGGCAAGCGTGGTCGCGGCTGGTGCCCGGCGCGCTCATTGCCGTGCTGGCCTCGGTGGCCATCAACTACCTGCTGAAGAAAGTGGCCCCCGACATGCAGGTGCGCCCCGAGCACCTCGTGAAGCTGCCCGTAGTAACCTCGCTCAGCCAGCTGGCCGGCGAAATGACCTTCCCGGATTTCAGCGTGCTGCGCAACCCGGCCACCTACGGCGTGGCCTTCACCATTGCCATTGTGGCTTCGCTCGAAACGCTGCTCAGCGTGGAGGCCGTCGACAACCTCGACCCGCAGAAGCGCCACACGCCCACCAACCGCGAGCTGCTGGCCCAGGGCGTGGGCAACCTGGTGAGCGGCCTGCTGGGCGGCCTGCCGCTCACGGCGGTGATTGTGCGCTCGTCGGCCAACATCGCGGCCGGGGCCCAAACCAAGCTCTCGGCCTTCATCCATGGCCTGCTGCTGCTCACGAGCCTGCTGTTCCTGGGCGCGGTGCTGAACCTGATTCCGCTCTCGGCCCTGGCCGCCGTGCTGCTGATGGTGGGCTTCAAGCTGACCACGCCGGCCCTATACCGCAAGCAGTGGCAGCTGGGCTGGGCACAGTTCACGCCGTTCATCATCACCATCGTGGCCGTGCTCTTCACCGATTTGCTCAAGGGCGTGAGCATCGGGTTGGTGCTGGGCTTTTTCTTTATTCTGAAAGACAACGCCAAGGCCGGTTCCTACCTGCGCCGCGACGACTCGGACGACCATTCCGAAACGCCTGACGCGCCCCTACACCTGCGCCTGCCCGAGCACGTGTCTTTCCTTAACAAAGCCAGTATCGTAACCACGCTCGACCAACTGCCCCACAACAGCCGCGTCATTCTCGACGGCTCGCGCTCCGACGTGATTGACCACGACGTGCTCGAAGCCATCGAAGCCTTCCGGCAGGCCGCCCCGGCCCGGGGCATCGACCTGGAACTGCGCGGCATCCGGCAGGTAGCGCTGGGCGCGCACTAAGCGGCACCCCCGGCAAAACGATTGAGCACGGCCGAACGTAGTACCAGAGCCTCGTTTCGACAACCCGAATAGGCGCTACCTTGCGCCATATAGTTTTACTGTTGCCGGGCAGTTTAGTTTAGGCACCGGCACTTTTAAAAATCAGGTGTCGGCTTCGGCAAGCACACGGTTTTCAACTTCCTTATTTTTCACTATGGCTGGACTCAGCACAATCCTCGAAAACAACAAGAAATGGGTGTCGGACCGCAATGCGAAAGACCCCAATTTTTTCAAGAACCTGGCTAATGGCCAGAAGCCGAAGTACCTGTTCATCGGCTGTTCCGACTCGCGGGTGCCGGCCTCGGGCATTACGGGCACGGGCCCGGGCGAGATGTTTGTGCACCGCAATATTGCGAACCTGGTTGTACCAGCCGACATGAACCTGCTGAGCGTGCTGCAGTACGCCGTGGAAGTGTTGGGCGTGCAGGACATTCTGGTGGTGGGCCACTACGGCTGCGGTGGCGTAGCGGCGGCGGCGGCCAACAAGCAGTATGGCCTGATTGATAACTGGCTGGTGAACATTCGCGACGTCATTCGCCTACACGAAGCCGAGTACTTGCGCATCAAGGACGACGCCCAGCGGGCCCGCCGCCTCGTGGAGCTGAACGTGATTGAGCAGGTGCGCAACCTGGCCAAAACCAACATCATCCAGAACGCCATGCGCGGCCCCAACCCGCCCCGCCTGCACGGCCTCGTATACGACATAGCCGACGGCGTGCTCAAAGACCTGAACGTGGACGGCGACGACGTGATTGTCGACATGGAGCACATTTACGGCACCGAAGCCGCCATTGCCGAAACGGGTCAAAGCGACGAGGACGCCAACTCCTACAACGGCCCCAAGCACGACCCTGCTCAAGAAGTGGTGGCCGATAAGAAAGTGGTTGCTGAGAAAAAGTAAGCGACCTCCCACGCGCTGTTTTCTCCTGCGTATCTGCCAACCACCCAACGAAAAAGCCCTGCCGCATTACGCGGCAGGGCTTTTTCGTTTATCCGAAAGAACGTCATGCTGAGCTTATCGAAGCATCTATCCGGCAATAGTAAATGAATTACTTGCGCGGTGGAGATGCTTCGACCAGCTCAGCATGATAATTCCGCTACTTCGCGGCCTGAATGGCGGCGGTAGCCTGCTCTACGGCCTGCTGGGTAGCGGCGGCTTGCGGGCGGCTGGCCTGGGCCTTGGCAATTTCCTGCAGCAGGTTCAGCACGGGGCGGTCGGCGCCGTACATCTTGTATTTGATGGCCAGGTCCTTGAGGCGGGTCACGCCCTCGTTGATGGAGGCGGCATCGTCGAGGCGGCCGGTGATGGTGGCCAGCGGTTCCATCATGCCGAATTTACCCTGTGCGCCGGCGGCATCAAATTTGTCGCGTACGAACGCCCACTGGGCCTGGCCGCCAGCCTTGGCGTACACTTCCGTCACGGCCTGGGCCAGGGCGTCGTTGCTCTCGTTCTCGAAGGATTTGGCGCGGGCGAAGCCCTGGGCGGGCTGCACGGCAGCCAGGCCCCGCAGCGCGGCCGACTGCACGGCGTAGGACTGACTATTAAGCTGCTGGCTGAACAGCTTTTCGTCTTTCTTATCCTTCAGCTGGGCCAGCGAGGTAAGCACCTGGGCCAGCACCACCGTGTTTTTCTCGGTGGCGGCCAGCTTGCGCAGCGCCGGCGCGGCGGCTTTGGCCACCGCTTTGTCGTCCATCTTCAGGGCCTGCACGGCCGCGCCGCGAATGGCGTAAAACTTATCGTTGATAGCGGCCAGCAGCGTGGCACGGTTGGCGGCCACGGTCTGGTCTTTAGCGGCGGCCGCTACGGCCTCACGGCGGTCGACGTACAGCGGGGCGTGGGCGTACTGGTAGGCAAACTCGGAGGCCGACTTGTTATCGGTTTTCAGCCAGAGCGTTTTTTTGCGGGCGTCCACGTTCACCAGCTCGGGCTTGGCGGGCAGGGCCATGGTGAAGGTCTGGGTGGCTTCGGTCATGGTCACGGGCTGGTGCATCACCTTGCCGTTCACGTAGTAGTCGATGGTGAAGGGCAGGCGGAACGTTTGGCCCTGCTGGGTCTGCTTCACGGTCACGGTCTGCTCTTTCTTGGCCGCGTCCCAGCCGTAGTCGATGGTCACGACGGGGTGGCCAGGCGAGAAGTACCACTGATTGTAGAACCAGTTCAAATCCTGGCCCGACACGGCCTCGAACGCCAGGCGCATCTGGTGCGCCTCGCCGTTGCCAAACTTATTATCCTGCAGGTATTTCTGCAGGCCGGCGAAGAACACGTCGTCGCCCAGGTAGGTGCGCAGCATGTCCACGATGGCGCCGCCCTTCTGGTAGCTCACCAGGTCGAATACTTCCTCTTTGTCGTCGTAGTGGAAGCGCACCAGGTTTTTTGCCGCGTCGCGCGGCGAACTGAGGTAGCGACGCAGGTAGGTGTAGTAGTGGGCATCGGCGGCGTCCTGGCCGTACTTGTGTTCGGCGTAGAGGCCTTCGGAGAAGTCGGCCATCGACTCGTTCACGGTGATGTTGGACCAGCTTTCGGCCGTCACGTAGTCGCCAAACCACTGGTGGAACAACTCGTGGGCAATCACCGATTCGCTGCTGTACTGGCGGTCGAGCAGCTCGCGGTCGGTCATCTGCACCTGCTCGCCGTGCAGGGTGGCCGAGGTGTTTTCCATGGCGCCGCTCACGTAGTCGCGGGCCACAATCTGGCTGTATTTATTCCACGGGTACTCCACGCCGAGGCGGTTAGAGTAAAACTCCAGCATGTCGGGCGTGTTGCCGAAAATCTGTTTGGCGAAGGGGGCGTACTTGGGCTCCAAATAGTAGCTCACTTCCTTGCCGCGCCAGGTATCGGTGGTTTTTTTGAAGTCACCCACCGCCATCATGAACAGGTAGGGGGCGTGCGGCAGCTCCATCTTCCACACGTCGGTGCGCAGGCCGGGGCCGGCGGGCGTGCTGCTCACCAGCTTGCCGTTGCTCAGCGTGGCGTATTTGCTGGGCACGGTCATGCTGATTTCCTCGGTGGTTTTCTGGTTGGGCCGGTCGATGGTGGGGAACCAGGCCGACGAGCCTTCGGTCTCGCCCTGCGTCCAGATTTGCACCGGCTTGCCCTTCACGGTCGAGTCGGGATTGATGAAATACAGGCCTTTAGCGTCGGTGATGGCGGCCGAGCCTTTCACTTTCAGCTCGTCGGGCTTAGCCACGTAGTCGATGTACACGGTGTACTCTTCGCCGGGCTTAAAGGTGCGGCCCAGGTTGATGTACAGGTTCATGCCATCGGCGTAGTTGTACTTGAGCGGCGTTTGCGAGCTGCCGTTCATCAGGGTCACCGTGTTGATGTCCATACCCTTGGCGTCGAGGCGCAGCGAGTCGGTGGGGTAGGCGTGGGGCTTGAGGGTAATCCAGGCCTTGCCGGGCATATGGCGCTTGGCGTAGTCGAAGCGCACGTCGAGCTTGGTGTGGACCAGGTCGTTAATCTTGGTGGCCGAGGCGCGGTAGGGCGACTCCATTTTGCCGGCCGGCGAGGTGGGGGCCTGCGCGAAAGCCGGCGAAGTGGCCGCCAAGCCCAGCAGGCCCAGCGCAAAAAGGTGCTTCATAGTGAAACGAGGGGTGAGTGAAAATCAATTTCGCGCGAAGGACGCGGCGGCCCGGGCAACGTTGCCTGTCGCGGTGGGCGAAAGTAGCGCGAACTTTTAGTTCGCGTCTCGCCGCGCAATGGCGAAGACGGAAAGGCATCATAACTGCGCAATTGCCGCAACGACCATTCGCGGCTCGGCCGCGAGACGCGAACTAAAAGCTCGCGCTACATGCGCGGCCGTAGCTTTGTACCCTCACCAACCTACTAAAGCATGCGACTTACGCGCTACGCTACTCCGCTTTTCTGCACCCTTTTCACCGCTAACGCCCTCGCCCAAAGCACCCCGGCCGACAGCACCCCGGCCGACAGCACCAAGGCCCTGAACGAAGTGACCGTGTACGGCACCCGCCTGGCCCAGGTAGCCGGCCAGACGGGCCGCTACGTCACCGTCGTGTCAGGCCGCACGCTGAGCCAGTACCCAGTGGCCTCGCTCGATGACTTGCTGCGTCTGCTGCCGGCCATTGAGATGCAGAGCCGCGGCAACTTCGGCACCCAGGCTGACATCACGCTGCGCGGCTCCACCTTCAACCAAGTGCTTATTCTACTCGATGGCATGCGGCTGAACGACCCGCTCACGGGCCACTTTGCAGGGTATTTGCCCATTACGCCCGCCGAGATTGAGCAGATTGAAGTAGTGCGCGGCCCCGGCGCGGCCCTCTACGGCCCCGATGCCGTGGGCGGCTTCGTCAACATCGTCACCAAAACCTTCGCCGCCACCCACCGGCCCGATGGTGTGGAAGTGGGCGGCACCTTCCTGGCCGGCGAGTACGACCTCAAGAGTACCAACGCCGGCTTCTACGGCCAGGACAAAGGCCTGCGCCTGGCGGGCGGTATCCTCAACAACACCGCCAGCGGCCAGCTGTTGAGCCTGCCCGGCGGCGGGCGCAACGACTTCAAGCTGAATACCTACTCGCTGTCGGGCGCTTATCAGATTACCGATAAATTCAGCGCTGCCGCCCGCGCCAGCTTCGACCGGCGCGACTACAACGCCCAGAACTTCTACACTACCAACGCCGGCGACCGCGCCCGCGAAGTCACCTCGCGCGACTGGTACCAGGGGCAGCTGCGCTACGACTGGAACGGCCGCGCCCGCACCGAATTGCAGCTGGTGGGCAGCTCCAGCTCCGACAACTACCAGTATACGCCCGCCTCGGTGGCCAGCAGCCACCTCATGTACTACCTCAACGTGCAGGGCCAGCACCAGCTGCGCCTCTCCGACAAGGTGCAGCTCACCCTGGGCGGGCAGGCCGACCGCCGCCGCGTGCGCAGCAACGACCAGGGCATTCATGCCGTGTGGCACCAGGGCGCGTTTGCCGTGGCCGGC
>NZ_BAAGZM010000222.1:0-6385 GCF_054778495.1 Hymenobacter agri | reverse complement strand
GGGCCGCGTGACGGTGCCCGCCCGCATCTGGAAAGTCATGGTCATCCTGCCCGACGGGGTGAATGATTTGCAGCGCATCGCCACCGACCCCGCCGTGCGCGTGCTGGCCATCGACACCCCCAACGACAACAACACCGTGAGCCCCGACTGGCGGCAATATTTAACCTCCGTCGATAAAATCGAAGCTGCCACCGGCCTGGATTTATTGAGCGCCCTGCCCCGCGACGCGCAAGCCCGCCTGCAAAAGCTGGTCGACAGCGGCCGCGCCGAGTAATGTAGCGCGGACTTTCAGTCCACGAGTCAATCACGCTTGCTAACCCGCGGACTAAAAGTCCGCGCTACTATGCTCCGCCTCCTCACGCTCCTCATTGCCCTGGTGTGGCTGGCCAACGGCCTGCTCTGCAAGGTGCTGCTGCTAGTGCCGCGCCACGCCGCCATCGTGGCGCGCATCCTGGGCCCGGCGCACGCCACCAGCCTCACGCGCCTCATCGGGCTGGGCGAAATCGGCATGGCCGCGTGGGTGCTCAGCGGCATCAGGCCCCGTTGGTGCGCCTGGGCGCAGATTGTGCTCATTCTCTCAATGAACACCCTCGAAGCCCTGCTCGCGCCCGACCTCCTGCTCTGGGGCCGCCTCAATGCCGTGTTCGCGGTGCTGTTTTGCGGGCTGATTTATTTCCACTGCCTGCGGCCCGCCCGGCTGGTCGGCCAATAGTACCGATTTATGCTGGCCTGGCTCAAAACTCACCCCTTCCCCGTCGAAGCCTTTTTCGAGCACTCGCTCGTGCTCACCTTCGCCGTACCCAAAGCCGAGCTGGCCGCCCTGCTGCCCGAGCCGCTGGTGCCCGACACTTTCACGGATGACTGGGGCTTTCTGGCCGTGGCGCTGGTGCAAACCCGCAACCTGCGCCCGCAGGGCCTGCCGGCCTGGCTGGGCCAGGACTTCTTTCTGATTGGCTACCGCGCCTTCGTGCGCTACCCCTCGCCCACCGGCAAGCGCCTGCGCGGCCTCTACATTCTGCGCTCCGAAACCGACAAGACCCGCATGGCGCTGATGGGCAACCTGATGACGCACTACCGCTACCACACCGTCGACATCGTGCAGCAGCACGCCGACGGCCCGCTGCACATCGAGTCAAAAAAAGCGCATTTCCACGTCACACTCGCCCCGCCCGCACCCGACGTGGCCCTGCCGCCGCACTCCCCCTTCGCCACCTGGGCCGAAGCCCGCCGCTTCGCCGGCCCGCTCCCGTTCACTTTTTCGGCCGATGCCAACACGGGCCGCATGCTGATTGTGGAAGGCGTGCGCGAGCACTGGCAGCCGCAGCCCGTGGCCGTGGAAAGCTACCGCGTGGGCTTTTTCGAGCAGCTCGGCTTCAGCCAGTTGCACCTAGCCAACGCCTTCGCCGTGCGCGACATCCCCTATTCCTGGAAAAAAGGCCGCACCGAGCAATGGCGCCGCTAAGAACCCCGCTGCAAGGCCTCTGGAACGTGGTGCGCTTCAACTGGCCGTTCTACCTGCTGGCCGGCGGCACGGCCCTGACGCTGGCGGGCCTGGGGCTGGCCGGGCCTCTGGCGCTACGCCCCTATGCCGGGTGGCTGTTGCTACTGACGCTGCTGCCGGTGCTCTCGTCGCTACTCATCACGGCCTACATCTACGATTTTTCGGGCCTGTATCAGTTTAGCTGGCTTTTCGGGAATGTGCCTACTCCCACCACTATTCTCACGCTCAGCGCCGGCTTCGATGAAGCCAGTGCCCCGCTCGCGCAGGCCTACCCCACGGCCCACCTCGTCGCCGCCGACTTCTACGATGCCGCCCGGCACACCGAGCCGTCCATTCAGCGCGCCCGGCGGGCCTACCCGCCCCACCCCGGTACCCGCACCATCGACACCCGCGCCGCCCTGCCGCTAGCTTCCGATTCCATCGATTTGGCCGTGACTTTCCTCGCTGCCCACGAAATCCGCGACGCCGCCGAGCGGGCCGCCTTTTTCCGCGAAATCGCGCGGGTGCTGGCCCCGACGGGCACCCTGGTCGTGACGGAACACCTACGCGACCCGGCCAATTTCCTGGCTTACACCATCGGCTTTCTGCACTTCCACTCGCGCCGCGCCTGGCTGGCCACATTCCGGTTGGCGGGAATGCGGGTGGCGCGCGAAGTAAACATCACGCCTTTCCTCACCGCCTTCTTCCTGCGCAAACATGATTCTCCAGCTTAAGCTCGTGGGCTTCCTGCTCGTCGTGCTGGCCTTGCTGCACGCGGCCTTCGCCCGCTATTTCAACTGGCGCACCGAGTTTGCCGCCGTCAGCCTGATAAACCGGCAGATGATGTACGTGCACACCTTCTTCGTCGCCCTCATGGTGTTGCTGATGGGCCTGCTCTGCCTCACCTCGGCCCCCGAACTGGTGGGCACGCCACTGGGTCGCCGCGTGGCACTGGGCTGCGGTGTGTTCTGGCTGGCCCGGCTGCTCATCCAGTTCTTCGGCTACTCGCCCGAGCTCTGGCGCGGCAAGCGCTTCGAAACCGCCGTACACATCGTCTTCATCGGTTTCTGGAGCTACCTGAGCGGCCTGTTTTTATTGGTTGGTTTGGCCTGAATAACGCCGGCAAGTGAGGTGTAGAGACGCAATATTTTGCTTCTCGTCGTTGAACGAAATCGTTCGGACGATACCCGGATGACGCAGACGACGAGACGCAAAATATTGCGTCTCTACTTCCTTTCAAATCATCAATCAGCTCCGCTTCCGGTCCAGAAAGCGTGTTACTTCGCGCACGTATTTGTCGCCGTATTCCGCCTCGCTCAGCCGGAAAAACCCTTCCAGGTGCCCGCCTTCGAAGCACAGCACCTGCCGCCGCTGCCGCCACCGGGCCGCCCGCGCCACCGCTACCGAGTCGGCCAGGGGCGTGTTTTTATCGGCGGTGCCGCCCACCAGCAGCCAGGGGCAATACACGCGCCGCGCCACTTGCGCGTAGTCGGCCGCCTCGGCGGGCAGCGTTACCACCTTCTGGTTGCGGGCAAAAATACCGGCCACCAGCGCCTGCGGGCTGGCCACGTAGCCTTCCGAAACGAAGAAGTCGCACTTGCCCGCGGCCGCCACCTGCGAGGCCATAATGGTGCCCATCGAAAAGCTCATGATACCCGTGCGGCTATGCGGATAGCGCTGCCGGGCATCGGCCAGCGCGGTGCGCAGGTCGGTGCCGAACTCCGGGTAGTACAGTTGCTGCCGGTCGATGGCAAAGTCGCTGCTGTGCCCGAAGCCGCGGTAGTCGAAGAGGTACACCCGGTAGCCGCCCCGACTCAGCGCCCGCGCCTGGTGCAGGAAGTACGACATGTTGTTGGCGTCGCCGTAGGCCAGCACCATCGTGGTGCGCCGGTCGGGCATGTTGGCGGCGGGCTCCACTATCCAGCCGGCCAGGTGCGCGTGGTCGGGCGTGGCGAGGGTGGTGCTCTGGTAGGCCAGCCCCAGCGAATCAGGAGTGGCTATCCATTCGCGGGTCGGCTTCAGGGCCCAGGCTGGCCAAGCTTGGAGCAATAGCAAAAACAGGAACAGACGCATTGGAAGGGAAAGAAACAGTCGAGGCCGGCGAAAGAGCTTACCGGCTAGCCAACGACGCACTTCATTCGCCGCCGTTGCAATCGGATAGCAAAAGTGCCAACCACTTATTGTTTCGCGCGCACTTCTGGCTGTCCATTCCAATTTTTCGGCACCGGCCGACGCCCCGCTAGGTCGAACGTGCGCCGGGCGGGGCGGAGGTATTTGCCGTCTTTAAAATACCAGCGCTCCACGTAAAGCGTGTCAGTTTCGGAGCCGTACCGAAAATTGACACTACGTTGCTCCAGTAGCGAATCGCCGTTGAGTAACACCGGGTGTCGAAGGATGTCTGTGAATAATACTCCTGCCGGGTAATAAATGCGCTCATTGCTGGTGAGCCAGCGTCCCTGCTGCCGAAAATCTGCGTTCCACACCAAGCCGCCGTGCTCGTCGAATTGCTGCCAGTGCCCCAGGCGCGAAAATGCGAGCTTTTTATCAGGCGTCTGCGCTGCCCGCAGCTGTCCTTGCCAATACACTTGCTGTGGGTGAAAGCGCCAGTACGATACGTGCGTTTTCTCCACCACTTGCCTCGCGGCCAATTGCTTCTTCTCAGCTGCGGTGAGGTGACTGCAAAAATCCGACAGTTCAAATGCCTGAGGCACACAGCCCGTCAGTAATACAAGAAACCCTAATGAGCTAACACGCCACGGCATAATGCAGTCAACTTATTTTACAGGGAAGAAGCTTCAGAATCCAGCCTCTACTGTCAGGTTTCCGTCAGCACGGTCTTGAAGCCGGCCAGCGTGCCGTCGTTCGTCCGGCCCAGGGCGTACACGTGAATTTGCGGGCCGCTGCCCACCCGGTACACCTGTGCATCGTTCAGGTCCTGCTTCATAAACATTTGCAGGGCCTTGTAGCGGTTGGCCAGCGCCACATCGCCCAGCACGCCGTCATCAGCCGTGTGGTTGCGCAGGAACTGCGTCAGCTCCACGGTTTCGACTTTGGCCCCGGCGGGCTCGCCCAGCAGTTTTAGGAGCGCAGCGTCGCTGAGCTGGCCGCCCGGCGCGGCGTAGGCCACGGCTTCCAATGGCGATTCCGACTCGCTGATGAACTGCAGGCCGGCCACCAGCTTCTGCAGCTCGGCGGGCACGGCGGCGCTGGCATCGGCCCCGGCGGGCTTGGCTTCGGCCAGGCCGCTGCCGCCTTCTACTTTGGCGGCAATGGCGGCGGCCAGTTCCTGCATCCGCGCCTCGGGCACCTTGATTTTGGGGTTGGCGAAGTTCATATCCGCCACCTTGTTCATCGGGATGAGGTGAATGTGGGCGTGCGGCACTTCCAGCCCAATCACGGCCACGCCGATGCGCTTGCACGGCACGGCCGCCTGCACGCCCTTGGCCACGCGCTGCGCAAACACGTGCAGGGCCGCCAGCTCATCGGCCGGCAGGTCAAAAATGTAGTCGACTTCCTTCTTGGGAATCACCAGCGTGTGGCCTTCCACCAGCGGCGTGATGTCGAGAAACGCGAGGTGGCGGCCGTCTTCGGCCACTTTATACGCCGGCAATTCGCCGGACACGATGCGGGAGAAAATCGAGGGCATGTTTTTTAGCCGTTAGCTGATGGCTTTTCGCTGTTAGCTTTTCCTTACCACAGCTAAAAGCCCTTTTGAGAGCGGGAAAGATACCGCGAATAACGACAAAAGGCCCCTGCTTTTCAGCAGAGGCCTCCTATCGCAAAAGCTAACGGCTATCAGCCAAAGGCTAACAGCTAAGCAAACGCTAGCGCGAAATCTCCAGAATCTCGAACTGCAGCTTGCCAGCGGGCACCACAATTTCGGCCGTGTCGCCAGCCGACTTGCCCAGCAGGCCCTTGCCGATGGGCGACTTCACCGAGATTTTGCCGGCGGCCAGGTTGGCTTCTTCCTCGGCCACCAGGGTGTAGTCGAGCACCATGTTGTTCTTCAGGTTTTTCAGCTTCACCTTGCTCATGATGAGCACCTTGCTGAAATCCATGTTGGTTTCGTCGATGAGGCGCGCGTTGCCCAGCACCTCTTCGAGCTTGGCAATTTTGAGCTCCAGCAGGCCCTGGGCATCCTTGGCGGCGTCGTACTCGGCGTTCTCGCTTAGGTCACCTTTGTCGCGGGCTTCGCGCAGGTCTTCGGCAGCCTTGGCCCGGCCCCGGATTTTGAGGTCCTGGAGGTCGTCCTTCAGTTTTTGCAGGCCCTCGGGGGTGTAGTAATTGATGGTAGCGGCCATGGGAATTGATACTTGTCGGTTTGGCTAAAAAGCAAGGAGAACGGCTGGCACTGCCAACCGTTCTCCCTTCTTAGGTTCCTGGCAAAGATACGCAAAACGAATCACCTCCCCGCATTCGCGGCCGGTAAGCCCGCCCGAAAAGCCCGAATTTTCTCCGTTAGTACTTCATTGATGCGGGCGTAGCTCTCGAAACTCCATCCACCCACGTGCGGCGTGAGTACCACGTTGGCCGCCGTTTTCAGGTAATCGAAGGTTGCCTGCTGCGCCGGGCTGAGCGTGCTGAGCTTCTCGTTGTCGAGCACATCGAGGGCCGCGCCGCGCACCGTGCCAGCTTGTAGCGCGGCTACCAGCGCGGCCTGGTCCACTACTTCACCCCGGGCCGTGTTCATCAGCCAAATCGGCTGGGCAAAACCGGCCAAAAATGCTTCATTCACATAATGATGATTAGCCGCCGAGTACGGAATGTGCAGGCTGAGCACGTCGGCGCGGGCCTGCAGTTCGGCCAGCGGCACCAGCGTGGCGTGGCCGTCAGTGCTCACGGCCGGGTCGATATCATGCGCCAGTACCGTGCAGCCAAAGGCCCCCAGCCGCCGCGCAAACGCCA
>NZ_BAAGZM010000221.1:0-6417 GCF_054778495.1 Hymenobacter agri | reverse complement strand
GCACGAAGATGACGGCCGCGCCCAGCGCCGCCCCGGCCGAGGTGCCAATCAGGCCCGGTTCCACGATGGGGTTGCGAAACAGAGCCTGCATCAGCGTGCCCGACATGGCCAGCGCCGCGCCCACCACCGCGCACAGCAGCACCCGCGGCAGTCGAATCTGGAAGAACACGGCCCGGTGCAGCTCTGCCGTGGGGTCGGCTTTAGAGGTGTTGCCGCCCAGATAGCCGCCAATTTCGGCAAACGAAAGCGCCACCGCCCCCAGCTGCGCCGAAAGGACCAGCGCCACGAGCAGGGCCACGGCCAAAATGCTGAAATAGAGGCGGACGCGGCGGGAAGAGGGTTTCACGAACAGAGGGAAGGGAAAATTTAGAACGGTCATGCCGAGCGCAGCCGAGGCATCTCGCGTGCGGCAGTAATCAATTGCATTGGCTACGTCGACCTTTGGTTGCAACGAAGCGAGCAAGATGCCTCAGCTACGCTCGGCATAACGTTCTGAGCAACTGGCTTGAGCTACAAATTCTGATGAATCAGCTTCTGCAGTTCCAGCACAATTTTACCGGTGCGCGGGCCCAGATACACCAGGTCGTGCTCCTCGACGCGATAGATGCGGTTGTTTTTGGCGGCGGGCGTGAGGGCCACACCGGGCAGCTGCTTGAATTTATCGAGCCCGCCCTGCCGGTCGTAGCCGAAATCGGTGGCCAGAATCACGTCGGGCTGGGCTTCGGCAATCAATTCGGGGCTGATGGGCTTCATACCCTCGCTGGCGTTCAGCGAGTTCACGCCGCCGGCCCAGGCCACCATTTGGGTACCGGTGCTTTTCTGGCCCATTGCCAGGTAAATGTTCTTTTGCAGGCCATAGTGGATGATAACCACCTTCGGGTGCTTGGGGTATTGCTTCGCGTTTTCGTTGGCCAGCTGCATATCGGCCGTCAGCTGCCGGGCCAGCGAGTCGGCCCGGGGGCGCTGGTTGAAGATGTCGCCGAGCTGCTGGAGCAGCTGGCAGGTTTCGGGAATGGTTTTGCTGGGCTTGAATTCCTCAATGGGAATGCCCACGCCGCGCACCTGCGTCATCACCGCTTCCGGGGCAATGTTGCCATCGGAGAATACTACGGTGGGCTTCAGCGAGATAATGCCCTCGGCATTGAGCAGGCGGTGGTAGCCCACGGTGGGCAGGGCCTTTGCTTCGGCCGGATAAGTGCTCGACAGGTCGACGCCGACGAGCTTGTCGCCCGCGCCCAGCGCGAAAATCATTTCCGTCAGCTGCTTCGACACTGAGACGATGCGCTCGGTGCCGGGCTTGGCGGCGGTGGTGTTTTCCTCGTTTCTGAAGCGGTTGCAGCCGGCGGCCAAGAGTAGCAGGGAAGCGTAAAGGAATTTTTTCATGGAAAATATCGGTCAGATGATGAATCGAAAGACCGTCATGCTTCGACCAGCTCAGCATGACGGTCTTTTCACTTCCCTAAAAGGTGTAATTCACACTAGCACCGGCGTACCAGTTGCGCGGCATACCGGGGTTGTAGTAGGTGGGCTTGCCCGTGGGCGTGGCCTGGTTCAGTGCCACGGAGGCCACGTAGCGCACATCGGCCATGTTGTCGAGGCCGGCGTACACATCGTAGGCCAAATGGCCGAACAGCTTGTTGCGCACGCCGATTTTGCTGTTGAGCAGCCAGTAGGCGGCCGCGTAGCGGGCGTTGTTATCGGTCATCGGGGTGCGGTCGGTGTACTGGGCCGTCAGGTTGAGGTAGGCGCCCACGTGGGTGTCCACGTCGAGGCCGCCGGTGAACAGGTTGCGGAACGAGCCTGTGACCTGCTTGCCGCTGAAGTCGTTGGCGCCCAGCTGGTAGGATTTGAACTCAGCATCGGTGTAGGAGTAGCGCACAAACGGGCGCAGCTGCCGCAGCTGGCCGGCGGCTTCGGCCCGCACGAGGTTGCCCGACAGCGCCAATTCTATGCCCTTGTACTCCGACGCGCCCGAGTTCACGAAAGTGGTGATGCCGCCGCTGGTTTGCGATACCAGCCCGTTCTTGACCTTCATCCGAAACAGCGTCAGGTCGTAATCAATAAAGTTGCGCAGCACCCGGCCCCGCGAGCCCAGCTCGAAATTGTCGTTGGTTTCGGGCTTCACGTCGGGGTTGATGGGGCCGGTGGAGAGTGAAATCTGGCTGCTGATGGGTGGCGAAAAGCCCGTACTGTACTGCGCAAACACCGAAACCAGGTCGTTGAATGAATGCAATACCGCCACGCGCGGCGTATAAGTGGGCTTGAACTGCCGGTAGCCGGTCAGGCTCTGCGCCGGCGGCGTTTTCGGTACCAGGTCCTGAATGTCGTAGGTCACCACGTTGTAGCTCACGCCGGCTGTCAGGGTAGTGTGCGCCGTCACGTTGGCCTCGGCCTGGGCAAACACGTTGGTTTGTATGGACTTTACCTCTTGGTCCGAGGTAATGGCGCCCGACACGCCCACGGCCGAAATGGCGTAGCGCTTGTTATTGTCTTGGTTGGCCAGGTACTCGGTGCCCAGTGCCAGCCGCAGCGGCACGCTGCCCACCTGCGGCGCGTAGGTGAATACGCTGCGCACGCCGCGCTTGCCCCGCTGAAGGTGGGCGAAGTTGGGCTCCACCGGGCTCAGCGAGTACGAGTTGGTGGTGAATAGGCTGGTGGTGTTGGCGAAGTTGCTGGTGAAGCGGTAGGTGTGCGTGAGGCCGAGGCGGGTGATTTCGGCATCCACGCCAATGTCCTTGGTCACGTAGGCCGGGGCCGTTTTGGTATAGTTGGTGAAGAAGTCGGTGCTGTCGAGCTCGCCCGCGAAGTTGTCGTGCACGTTGGTGTAGGTGCCCAGAATGCTCACCGTCTGCTTGTCGCTCACGTAAAAGTCGCCGGCCACGGTCACGTAGTCCTTGCGGGTGTTGCTGTGCGCGTCGCGGAAGCCCTGGCTTTCCTGGTGGCCGTAGTTCACCAGTAGGTTCACCTTATCAGTACCCACGCCGATGCCCGTGTTGGTCCGGAACAGGCCGTAGCTGCCTACCGTGGTGCCCACCTGCAGGCTCGTGCCCGGCGCGGCCTTGCGCGTCTGAAACGACACCACGCCGCCCAGCGTGGCCCCGTAAATCGTCGAGGCCGGCCCCTTAATTACCTCAATGCGCCCCAGCGTGGTGTAGTCCAAATCATCGAGCGAAGTCGTGCCGTCGGCTTCCGATAGCGGTATCCCGTTCTGGTACAGCTTGATGCCGCGAATGCCGAAGCGCCCGTACGTGCCGCCAATCCCCCGTATCACAAGGTTGGACTGCGAGGCCACGCTACGCACGTTCATGCGCACGCCGGGCACCTGGTTCAGGGTGTTTTGCAGGAAAATGGTGTTGTTGCGCTGCAATTCCGGTTCCGTCACCACGCTCAGCGCGGCGGGCGTTTCGAGCAGCTTGCGCTCGGTGCCGGTGCCGTAGCCAATCACCTGCACCTCGCTCAGGCCAGTGTTAGACGGTTCCAGGGCAATGCTCAGCGGCGCGCCACTAGCTTTCAGAGCCACCTCCTGAGGGAGGTAGCCCAGCAGCTGCACCCGCACGGTGCGGAATTCGGTGGGCGCGCTCAGCGAGAAACGGCCCTCGGCATCAGTGGCCACGGAGGACGTCTGGCCGGGCACCAGCACCACGGCGCCCACTAGCGGCTGCCGGCTCTGCTGGTCGAGCACGGTACCGGTGGCAGTGTATTGCGCCCAGGCAGGCGCGCTCATCAGAATGGTTGCCGCCAGCAGCAGCAACCGGGTATAGAAAAATTTCATGTCCGGAAAAAACGATTGGAAAGCCCGGCCGTGGGCCGCTTCAGCACGAAGACGGCCGCCGCGGGCGCGGGCATTTGAATGGGGGAGGGAAGCAAGGCCAGGAAAACTGCCAGCGCTGTATTGGGCGGGGTAGAGACGCAAAACGTTGCGTCTCGTCGTTGAACGATGACGCCCGAACGACACCCGAAATGCGCGGCCGACGAGACGTAAAATATTGCGTATCTACTTCGTAGAAATTCGATAGCAAACCGGCCTTAAGCAGGCAGAGTTAGCCCCGCCCTCGGGGTGGCGCAAAAGGCGCCGTAGCCGGGCGCGAGCACGGCACCACCGCAAACGCCCGGTATACCGGGCGCCCCGCATTGCTCCAGAAAATTGCCTGCAGGCCCTCGGCCGCGGGCAGCACGTAGAGCTTGGCCAGGTAGTCCAGCATCTTCTGCGCCGATTTGCGGGTGCCGGCGTCGGGGTGCGCAAATTCGCGCACGTGCTCGGCCAGGCCGGCCAGCAGGTGCTCCTCGCCCTTATCGGGCCAGCAGAAATAGATGGTAGAATCAGCGCGAACCTGTTGCCGCACCACGTCGAATAAGTGGCCCCGGTACGAAAACTCGTGTTCTTCGTGCCAGGCCAGCTCCGTGACCTGGGCCGGCCCGGCCACGGCCACACGCACCAGCGCCGCATCGGGTAGGGCCGCCCGCCGCTTGCTTTCGGCCACCCGCCGGAATTCGTGCTGCCGCCACAGCGCAACCGGGTACACTCCCACCAATTGGTAGAGGAACACGGCTAACAGCACAAAAACGGAAAGCTGCTTCAAGAGGTAAGATTTGGGCCGTTAAAAATACGCCAGGAATGACTGGATTGCATCATGCCTGCCCCGCCACCGGCCGGAATTGGCTGCCGGTGCGCTTACTTTTGACCTGTGAATAGCCTTTCGACAACCGCTGCCATGCCCAAAATTTATCTCCTGACTCTGCTGCTGTTGAGTTTGCTGCTCGGCCGCCCGGCCGCCGCCCAGCTCTACGACGTGCGCCCCGGCGAAGTGAACTACAACAAAACGCCCCGCCCGGCCTTCAAGGTGCAGGTAGATGGCACGGCGACCGACGTGCGCAATTTCTTTCAGGACTGGATGAAGAGCAGCTACAACATCAAGTTCAAGAGCGGCGGCGTGCTGGGCTTTATGAAAAGCGACGTGCTGACCGCCCGCCAGGTGCCCGCCAGCACTATTTCGGGCAAGCTGCTCGACCTCTACGCCACCGTCACGGCTCCGTCCGACTCGGTGGCCGAAGTGTCCGTGTTCGGTGGGTTCGACGACAATACCTTCTTCTCGCCCGACAAAACCGCCACCGAGTACAATGCCCTGCGCACCATGGTGCAGAACTACGCCGGAGCCGCCCGCCTCTACGCCTACCGCGCCATGATTGCCGAGGGCGAGAAGAAGGTGAAAGCTTCGGAGAAGGAGAAAGAGCGCCTCGAAAAGGAGCGGGTGAGCTTGGCTGCCAATACCACGGCCAACCTCAAGCGCATTGAAGAGCTGAAAAAGAAAAACGCCGAAAACCTGACGCAGTCGCGCGCCGACTCGGTTACGCTCATCGGCACCAACGTGCAGCTCGAGCAAAACCGCCTGCGCCTGCAGCGCCGCCGCGACCGCCTCTCGGCCCTCGACCGCAAAAACTAGCCCCGCGCCCGGCCGTACTACCGTTTAATGGAAAACCCTTCGTCGCCTCTCGATACCCTCCGCCAGCTCAAGGAAATGCTCGATGCCGGGGCCATCACGCCCACCGAGTTCGATGCCCTGAAGCAGCGGCTGGTATTCAACCCCTCGGCTGCCCCCGGTGCCGACAGCCCATCGGCTGCGCCCGCTTCGCCGGCAACGCCCGCCGCTTCTAACCCGGTGCCGCCCATTAGCCCGCCCGAGGTGCCTGCCGAGCCAGTACCGCACCAGCCTTGGACGGAGCCAGTGTACATGCCCAGCGCCGATGGCCTTTTTCTGCCCGATACCAGCTCGGATTTTCCGCCCCCGGCACTACTCGTGGAGCATGATGCGGCAGACACCCACACCTTTATGCCTGAAGAGCCTGATGCCGAAGCGGTACCTGTAGCGCCCGCCGGCAGCAACTCATCGCTAGGCTTGGTGCTGGCTATTGGGGCCGTGCTGGTATTTCTGGCCGTGGTGGCCTACTTGGGCTTCACCCGCCCCACCACCGACGAGCATATTTCCAGCCTCAGCCAAACCGCCGCCGACTCGGCAAATACAACTATCGAAACCGGCCCGCAGGTGACCCCGCTGCCCGCCACCACCGCCGCCCCCGAAACCGTGCGCGTGGCTCCCACCAACCCCGCACCTGTTATTCAGCCCCGCCCGGCGGCCCCGGCGACTGATTCGGCCGCGCCGGCTACTACCACGTCGGCTACCGATAGCACTGCCAACCAATAGCAGTGCCTGGCGTTACGGCCGGGGTTGGTTGGCCCGTCCAAAACGCCCACTGGCTTCAGCCGTATGCAATACCCCTGCCTATCTGGCGGGGGTATTTTTTACGCCATTTCTTCCCGCTATGCTTTCATCCAAACCCTTTGCCGGCCCCGCCCTGCTGCTGGCCGGTGCGCTGCTGGGCGCCTGCTCGTCGCCCGCCAGCCATTCCGAATCGGCCGCC
>NZ_BAAGZM010000220.1:0-6433 GCF_054778495.1 Hymenobacter agri | reverse complement strand
GACGCCACGCCCCTCCGCCTCACGCTGAGCAACATGCTGGGCCGGGTAGTGCTGGCCCCTGTTCCGGCCACGCGGGCGGCACTGGCCGAGCAACTCAGTAGCTTCCTGCGCCAGGCCGCGCCGGGCGTGTACGTGGTGTCGCTGACGGGTCCTGATGGCGTGCCGCAGCGCCTGCGCGTGGTACGCGAGTAAGCGCAATTGAAGATGATGAAAAAAGCCCCGGCCGCCCTCGCGGAGCCGGGGCTTTCTACTTTTGCGCCTTCAACTCCCCTACCGCTAATGCTCATCCGCATCGTTCGCATGACTTTCGACCCGGCGCAGGTGCCGGCGTTTCTGGCCCTGTTCCGCGCCACCGAGCAGCGCATCCGGCAGCAGCCGGGCTGCCACTTTTTGGAGCTGTGGCAGGATGCCGACAACCCCGCCATCTATTGCACCCACAGCCACTGGGATGACGCAGCCGCTCTGAACGCCTACCGTAAGTCCGCGTTGTTTGGGGACGTATGGCCGGCTACCAAGCGGCTGTTTTCCGCGCCGCCCGTGGCTTTTTCGGTGCAACCGGCGTAGTACCGTATTCGCTTTCTGACTAAATACCCGTTTGCTATGTCGCCTGATTACTTCGCCTTCTACGGCCTGCCTGAGTCCTTCCGCCCCGACGAGGCTGCCCTCAAGCGCCTCTACTACACCAAGAGCCGCGAAACCCACCCCGACTTCCACGCCACCTCCTCGCCCGAGAACCAGGCCGAGATGCTGCGCCAGGCCACCCTCAATACCGATGCCTACCGCACCCTCTCGCACCCCGACCAGCGCATGGCCTACCTGCTGCGCCAGCACGGCCTGCTGGAAGAAGGCAAGCAGGAGCAACTCCCGCCCGACTTTCTGATGGACATGATGGACCTGAACGAGCAGCTGATGGAGCTGGAGATGGAACCCGATGCCTCCGTACAAGCCACCGTAACCGCCGAAGTAGCCGCCATTTCTGAAACGCTCGACGCTGGCATCGAGCCTGTTCTCGCTGGCTATGAGCAGCTCCCGCCCGACCACCGCCCGGCCGCGCTCCAGCAAATCCGCACTTACTACCTAAAAAAACGGTATCTGTTGCGCATCCAGCAACAGCTAGCTACCTTTGCAGCCCGCTCCTGATACCGGCAGAGCGGATTTGTTCTGAAAAGCTCATCCTGCCCGGATGGCGGAACCGGTAGACGCGTTGGTCTCAAACACCAATACCGCAAGGTGTGCCGGTTCGACTCCGGCTCCGGGTACTTAATAATCGAAAGCCGGCCTTTCTCATTCGCGAGAGAGGCCGGCTTTTTTGTTGTACCCGGAGCCGAGATTGAACCGGCAATTGTTACTGACTACCAGAATAGCAGCTTTATTACCGAAGCTATTAGTGAGAAGGAATGTAACCCGACAGCAATCCACAGGGAAAACGTAAGCCACTTCTCGCTAAACTGCCGCTGCCGGTACGGGATTAAAGCAGCTAAAGCGCCAAGAACGAAACTGAAGAATTGAATGCTGACAAGAAAAGTGGTCAGCACCGCTTTCCGCATTTCCGGACTGCGTGCAGCTATTATTTCACCACTGAGTTGATGACCGTTACCGGCGGCCAAGTTACCGAATAGAATATTTAAACCTGCTAGGCTGGCAATGATGATAAGCTGGCGTTTGGTAGTGGTGTGCATACTATAAATCTACGCTCCCCCTACCGCTTCTCCCACCGGGCCGAAAACTCCTGCTTGCTGCAATACATGTACTGCTGCGACACTGGGTTGATAATGACGATTTCGGCCGGGCGCTCATCGTCGGCGGGACTGAGGGCTAGCTCCAATTCGTATTCCTGGCCGTTGCGAAAGCCCGCGTAGCCGTCCATGCCGCGAAACGCATATTTCTTTTTCTGAAATTCCATGCGGCAAAGGTAGGGGCGCGGCTCCCGGCCACCCCTACCTCGCTGGCTGGTTAAATTCCCGTTTCGAGAGGGCTGGGCGCGATGAGGCCGGCGGCGGTATCCGCTTCCACAGGGGCATAGTTGGACTCGAACAGGCGGTGCTGGCACACGTGCAGCTCGCCGTCGGGCTCGGTAATAATCCAGTCGCTGGCAAACACCGTGAGGATGCCCTTGCGGGTGTGCACGTAGGCGTGGGGCGGCACGGGTAGCAGGCCGCCGCCGCCGGGGTGGCCCGCCGATTCGGCGCTCACCCCCGGCAGTTCCTGGCCCGGGAACCACTGCGTGGCCTCAACGGGCCGGGACCCGGGCGTATGTCGAATAAAGTAAGGCATATAGCAAACAGTAGCACGGCGGGCCTTTTGCTCAGCAGCCGCCAAAATACCTAGGCAAGGTGCAGCCCCGATGGTGAATGTTGAATGAGGGCAACGGTATCGCCCCTCCGGACCGTACATTGGGCGCGGCATGGCCCACGCGACTTCTTTCGCCTACCAAAAACCGGCCGCGACGGCCAACATTGGAGGGGCGCGGAGGCTTATAGGGCCGCGGCGCGCCCCTTTTCCTGCTTCCTGACACCTTATTTCTTTCAACGCTTTCCCGATGAGCAATCCTCCCTCCCGCCCTTCCTTTGGCATGATTGGCCTTGGCACGATGGGCCGCAACCTGCTGCTGAACCTGGCCGACCACGGCTTCCCGGTTTCGGGCTACGACAAAGACGCCACCAAAGTGGCCCTGCTGGCCGAAGAAGGCCAGGGCAAGCCCGTGACGGGCTACGCCGACCTGGCCAGCTTCGTGGGCAGCCTGCAAACGCCCCGCGCCGTGATGCTGCTCGTGCCCGCCGGCCCCATCGTGGATGCCGTGGTGGCCGAGCTCACGCCCGTGCTCGCCCCCGGCGACCTCATCATCGACGGCGGCAACTCGCATTTCACCGACACCGAGCGTCGCGCCAAGTCGCTGGCCGAAAGCGGCTTCCACTTCTTTGGCATGGGCGTGAGCGGCGGCGAGGAAGGCGCCCGCTTCGGCCCGAGCATGATGCCCGGCGGCGACAAAGCGGCCTACGGCGTGGTGCAGCCCATGTTCGAGGCCATTGCCGCCAAAGTAAATGGCGAGCCCTGCGTGACGTACATCGGCCCCGGCGCGGCCGGCCACTTCGTGAAGATGGTGCACAACGGCATCGAGTATGGCCTGATGCAACTCATTGCTGAAACCTACGGCCTGCTGAAAACCGGCCTGGGCATGGACAACGCGGCCATCGGCGAGGTATTCGCGCAATGGAACGCGGGCCGGCTGCAAAGCTTCCTGCTTGATATCACGAAGGACATCTTCAAATTCAAAGCCCCCGATACCGACCACCTGTTGCTCGACGACATCAAGGACGAGGCGCGGGCCAAGGGCACTGGCAAGTGGACCTCGCAGGTAGCCATGGACTTGGAAACGCCCCTGCCCACCGTGGACATGGCCGTGGCCCTGCGCGATTTGTCGAAGTACAAAGCCCTGCGCGAGCAGCTGCAGGGGCAGTACGGCCCGGCGGCCGGTGCGCTGCCCGGCGTGGAGCGCGCGGCCTTCGTGGCGCAGCTCGAGCAGGCGTTTTACTTCAGCATGGCCATCACCTATGCCCAAGGCATGCAGTTGCTGAGCCGCGCTTCGACCGAATACAAGTATGAGCTGAACCTGGCCGAAATTGCCAAAATCTGGCGCGGGGGATGCATCATCCGCTCGGGCTTCCTGACGGAGATTTACAACGCCTACCAGCACACGCCCGACCTGGCCCACTTGCTGCTCGATGAGCAGGTGGGCAACGTGGTGAGCGGCAACGTGCCCGGCACCCGCGGCGTGGACATGGGCCTGCGTGTGAATTTTTAATCCCTGTATTCGGTATTGGGAATCTGGCAATTAAATAGTCCGTCTAGCTGCCAGCCGATGACCACCTTCCGACTACCAAATTCTAGCAAGATGAACCTCCAACGATACATTCTGGGCCTGGGCCTGCTGCTAAGTCTGCCCGCCCTCACCGCGTGCGAGAAGTACCTCGACGTGAACAACAACCCCAACAACCCGGTGGCTTCCACGCCGAACTTCCTGCTGCCGGGCATTATTTCCAACGGCATTCAAACGCAGATGTTCACGGCGCTGCGCACGCCTTACATCACGCAGTACGTGGTGAGCCGCACGGCCAACAGCGGTGGCAACGACCAATACTTCTTCACCAACGCCCAAAGCACCAACACGTTCAACTACTCGTACTTCCAGTCGGGCGGCAACATTCCGGTGATGCAGAAGGCGGCCGTGGCCGAGGGCTCGCCCTACTACGTGGGTGCGGGCAAGATTATGCAGGCCCTGATTCTGGCCCACGCCACCGACATGCTGGGCAACATTCCGTACTCCGAAGCCTACCAGGGCGGGGCCAACTACACGCCCAAGTACGACTCGCAGCAGCAGATTTACGCCACCATCAACCAGCTGCTCGACGAGGGCCTGGTGGAGATGCAGAAGCCGGCCAGCGCCAACTTCCGCCCCCTCTACAGCACCTCGCCCAGCGAAAGCGGCGACATCCTCTACAAGGGCGACCCGGTGAAGTGGCAGCGCCTGGCCTACGCCCTGAAGGCCCGCCAGGCCCAGCACCTCACCAAAAAAGGCAGCTACGACCCCAACGCCGTGCTGGCCCTGTGCGCGCAGGCCTTCAAGTCGTCGGCCGATGATGCGCAACTGCAGTTCCAGACGGCCGTGGCCCCGCTGGCCAACACCACCAACATTTTCGGGCCCACCCGCGCCAACTTCGGCGGGGCCACGTTCTCGCTCAACTTCATCAAGTACATCAACGGCACCACGTTTCCGGGCGTGGTCGACCCGCGCTTCGGCGTGATGACGCCCACCACCAGCACCGGCGCGGCCCCCGGCGCCGGCACGCCCAGCACGGCCAACCTCACGCCCGGCTCCACGCTCAGCGACTTCTACGGCGGCTGGTACGCCCGCGACCTGGGCTACTTTGAGGTGATTACCTACCACGAGGTGAAGTTCATCGAGGCCGAGGCCTACTTCCGCGCCGGCAACAAAACGGCCGCGCTGGCGTCGCTGAAGGAGGGCATCCGGGCGCACATCCGCAAGATGAGCGCCGGCGGCACGTTCTCGCCGCCGTCGGTCACGTTCCCGGCCATTACCTCGGCCCAGATTGAGGCGTACGTGGCCAGCGCGGCCGTGCCCCAGACCGAAGCCGCCCTCACGCTGCGCTCTATCATGGAGCAGAAATACATTGCCATGTTCCTGAATCCGGACTCGTGGTCGGACCTGCGCCGCCTCGATTTCGACCCCACCATCTACGTCAACTTCCAGTACCCGATTTACTCGTCGGGCAACGGGCCGCTGAAGGGCAACTACCCGCGCCGCATGCTGCCGGGCGCCACCGAGCTGCAGTACAGCCCCAACGCCGTGGCCGGCAACTACGCCGAAGTGGGCCTGACCGTGGGCGCCGGCGACCAGGACTATGTGACCAAGCCACTGTGGTTCGACCAGCCGTGATTTTGCTTCTGTCATCCTGAGCGTAGCGAAGGAGCTTAGCACCGAAGAACGGCTTGCAGTCGTGTAATCGTTGTGAGCGTGATAAGGTCCTTCGCAGGCTCAGGATGACAGATGCATTGCTCTCTGCTCCTTGTCAACTGACATTTAATCGATATTCCTCCTATGAAACATATTTCCCGCGTCCGCGCCCTCTGGGGCGGGCTTCTGGCCCTGGCCCTGGTGGCTACCGGCTGTAAGAAAGAGCTCGACGACTATTACACGCTGCAAGGGCCGCAGTATCCAACGCTGCTCACTACCAACTCGCTGGGCAACGCCACCAAGTACGCCGTGGGCGAGGTGGTGACGTTTGAGCTGCAGTTTGCGCAGCAGACGGACCCCATCAAGCAGATTGTCATTCTGCAGAAAGTAGAGCCCGCCCGCGACTCGGCGGTGGTGCAAACCATCGCGTACGCGCCGGCCTACTCGCGCATCAAGCGCACCGACACGCTGGTGGTGCGCTACACCGTGCCCCCCGGCGACAACAAGTCCCTGGTGCGCGTCGATGCCCGCGTGGATAGCCAGAACGGCCAAAGCAAAGTCCGCAGCTTCTACTTCCGCCTGGCCGAAGCCACGCCCACCATCGTCATCAACTCGGGCCCGGTGAACGTGACCGTGCCCACCGCCACCGCCACCAGCGCCCCCGGCGACATCATCCGCTACAACGTGACGCTGAACAAGGGCGGCATTGGCAGCGCGCCACTGCCGCCGGCCACTACGGCCGTGCCCGCCGGCATTTTGTATAAAGACATCGACAGCTTGGTGGTGTATGCCAAATTCGGCACCACGCCTGAGCGCCGCGTGGTGCGCACCAAGCCCGCCTACCCCAGCACCGTGGCCAATGGCTCCGAACTCACCACCAACGTGGATGTGCCCCTGCCCGCGGGCAGCGCCGGCCAGCCCGTCACGCTCCGCTTCGAGGTGAAAGTGCGCATTCCCGCC
>NZ_BAAGZM010000219.1:0-6448 GCF_054778495.1 Hymenobacter agri | reverse complement strand
AGGCCGCCCCCAACACGGCAAACAGCGCCGGGTGTTCGGCCACGGGCAGCACTCGGCCGTCGCAGAGCGACCAGCCGATGGGCAGGCTGGTGCCAGCCAGCAGCTTCACCACGCCAATGTATTCGTCGCCGCCGGCCTGGGTAATCGCCTCCGCGGCAGTAACCGGAACAGGAGCGGCAAGCACGGCGGCGGGGGCCGCCAACAGGCCACTGCCCAGTAGTGCGCCCATGCCTTTAAGCCAAGTGCGCCGCGAGGCCGGACGCATCAACCCGTCCGGCGTGAGGTTGGTGGGAGTAATAAGTTCTGCCATATGCGATAAATGCGGTTGAAAAAAAGTAAGAAACGATGACAGCCAGTTTTTTATACTTGTTGAGTGGCTATTCGGGCTCAAAGGTAGCGGCCCGTGCAACACGCCGGTATGACATATTCATGTCGTTTTTGTGGCTTTTCGCCATAGCTCACCAATGCCCAAACGTGCCGCCACTGGGCCTGGCCAAGGCTGCGTGGTCACCCCAATAAGGCCTAAGCCGTTTTTGCAGCCGGCTACCTGCCGTTCACCGCCGCCGGTGCCTTTTTGTGCCCGGCCGCTATTGAAACCAATTCTTTCTCTCCATCCAGACTGTCTGGGCGCGGCCGCCTCACCTACTTGCGGGCCGTAGTGCACGGGGCCGCCAGTGAAATCGCTCAACGTTGCTCTTTTTGGCCAGCGTAAGTAGTCGTTCACAGTAGACTTGGTTGGATAGATAGCCGAGTTAAAATCGGTTAAAAGTAGTGTGGATTTTTTGATTTTATATGTTAATTTATTCGAATACAGAAAAAGTGTGGGCTAACAGAGCGAAAATGGCTTTGGGAAGGTGAAAACTTTTTTTCAGCGGATGAACCGCGCCAAACGCCCGATGAAATTTCCGGCTGTGCTGCGCGGCACGGCTACGTGCGTCCCGCGGCAGGCGAGAAATACTCGCACAGAGTATCAACCCGTTTCACCGCCTTTCTAGGGCAGATATACCTGATTTTTGAAAACCCACGCGCTGTCTTTCCGGCCCCGGCCGGCCAAAAAAACACCCCCGGCCCCAGCCGCCGAAGCAGCCGAAACCGGGGGTGCTGGTCCCTGTAGCGGGTCAGCGGGCAGCCAGTGGCCTAGCCCAGCGCCGTCACGCCGGGTAGTTCCTTGCCTTCCATGTACTCGAGCAGCGCGCCGCCGCCGGTGCTGATGTAGCTCACCTGCTCGCCGAAGCCGAGCTGCTGCACGGCCGCGGCCGAGTCGCCGCCGCCGATGAGCGAGTAGGCCCCGGCCGCCGTGGCCTCGGCAATGGCTTTGGCCACGAACTCGGTGCCAAGCGAGAAGTTGCTCATCTCGAACACGCCCATCGGGCCGTTCCACAGGATGGTTTTGCTCTGGCGGATGATGTCGGCGAAAGCTTCGCGCGAGTCGGGGCCGAGGTCGAGGCCCATCCAGCCGTCGGGGATGTGGTGGTTGCCGGCCACGTCCACGTTGGCGTCGTTGGCGAACTTGTCGGCGATGAGCGAGTCGGTGGGCAGCACCAGGTTCACACCCTTGTCTTTGGCTTTCTGGATGAGCTGGCGGGCCAGGTCCACCTTGTCCGCTTCGAGCAGCGAGCTGCCCACGTGGCCGTTCTCGGCCACCGCGAAGGTGTAGGCCATGCCGCCGCCGATGAGCAGGTTGTCGACCTTATCGAGCAGCTTTTCGATGATGAGAATCTTGTCCGAAATCTTGGCGCCGCCCATGATGGCGGTGAATGGTCGCTCGGCGTTTTCGAGCACCTTTTTGGCGTTGTCGATTTCCGACTGCAGCAGGTAGCCGCCCACGCGGTCCTGCGGGGCAAACGAGTTGGCCATTACGGCCGTGGAGGCGTGGGCGCGGTGCGCGGTGCCGAAAGCATCGTTCACGTACACGTTGCCGAGGGTGGCCAGCTTAGCAGCGAAGGCGGCATCGCCGGCTTCTTCTTCCTTATAGAAGCGCACGTTGTCGAGCAGCAGCACCTGGCCGGGCTGCAGGGAGGCCGCTTTCTGGGCCGCTTCGGCCCCGAGCACGTCGCCGCCGAACTGCACCTCGCGGCCGTACTCCTGCGAAAGGCGCTGCACGAGGGCTTCGAGCGAGTATTTCTGCTCGTAGCCGCCTTTGGGCCGGCCCAGGTGCGAGAGCAGCACCACGGAGCCGCCGTCGTTCAGGATTTTCATCACCGAGCGGGTGGCCATGCGGATGCGCGTGTCGTCGGTGATGCGCAGGTCCTTGTCGAGCGGTACGTTGAAGTCGACGCGCATTACGGCGTGCTTGCCGGCGAAATTATAGGTATCGAGGGTGTTCATTTCAATAGGGTGATGAGAAGTTTGGTGGACTTGAGTAGCGCTGCAAAGAACGTCAAACAGAAAAGAACGGTCGTGCCGAGCGTAGCGAAGCATCTTTACTGCGCAAGTAATCCATTTTAACTCTTGGGGTAAAGATGCTTCGCTACGCTCGGCACGACCGTTCTGCCGATTTCGACCAAGCCCCCTGCACCCAACCAACTCCCCCGCCCCTCTCCTTACCTTTGCTGCACTTATGAAAATCGGTATTTTTTTCGGGGGCACTTCGCGTGAGCGGGAAATTTCCTTCGCCGGTGGCCGCACCGTGTTTGATAACCTGGACAAGGCGCTGTTTCAGCCCGTGCCCATCTTCGTCGATAGCCTCGGGCAGTTTATTCTGCTCGACTGGCAATACATCTATAAAGGCACCATTCGCGACTTCTACCCGCCGGTGAGCTCGCAGCCGCCCTCGCTGCACCATTTGCAGGTGTACATCGAAAGCCTGGGCGAGCTGAGCCACGACGAGAAGTTCGAGGCCATTGCCAAGGTGGGCCGGCAGGTGCAGCCCGAGCAGCTGCCGCTGCTGATGGACTTCGCCTTCCTGGCCCTGCACGGGCCGGGCGGCGAAGACGGGGCCATTCAGGGCATGCTGGAGTGGCTGGGCATTCCGTACTCGGGCTCGGGCATTCTGCCTTCGGCCTTCGGCATCGATAAGATTGCGCAGAAAAAGCTGCTGAAGGCCCTGAACCGGCCCACACCCGACTTCCGCGTCATCACGGCCGAGGAATGGGACCGCACCGACCATGCCGCCACCCTGGCCTACCTGGTGCGCGAGCTAGGCCTGCCGCTGGTGCTGAAAGCGCCGCGCCAAGGCTCGAGCATCGGCGTGAGCATTCTGAAAACCGACGACCTCGCCAAGTTTGAGGCGGCCATCGAGCGCAGTCTGTTCCGCAAAACGCTGACGCGGGCCGACTGGCAGCGCCTGGGCGCGCAGGACAAAGTGGCCTGGGTGCAGCACCTCACCGATATCCGCGAGGGCATCGGCCTGCCCGTGGTGCTGAACGAGCAGTTTGGCCCCGCCGCCATCGACGGCCCGGCCGACGACTCGCAGCTGGCCGAAGCGCCCGGCACCCAGCAGATTTTCCACCCCGAAACCCTGCTCTACACCCTCGACCAGGCCTTCGAAACCGCCGAAACCCTGCGCCTGACCAACGTGGACGGCGAAACCCAGGTGCTGGTGGAAAGCTTCGTGGCCGGCCGCGAGTTCTCGTGCATCGTGGTGGAAGACCCCGACGGCCAGCCCCTGGCCCTGCCCCCCACCGAGATTGTGAAGGGTGAGGAGATGTTCGACTACCGCTCGAAGTACCTGCCCGGCCTGGCCCGCAAAGTCACGCCCATTGACCTGCCGGAAGCCCATATTCAGGAAATCCGCGAAGCCTGTGAGGAGATGTTTCGCACGTTCGGCTTCCAGGTGTACGCACGCCTGGATGGGTTTGTGGCCCACGACGGCCGCTTGTTCCTCAACGACCCGAACACCACCTCGGGCATGCTGCCGGCTTCGTTCTTCTTCCACCAGGCCGCCGAGATTGGGCTGAACCCCAGCCAGTTTCTCACCTACCTCATTCGCACCTCGCTGGCGGCGCGCCGCCGCGCGGGCTTGCGTCCGGTGAAGCTGGGGGCGCTACTCAACACCCTCGATACGGCCGTGGCCGGCCGCCAGCACGAGGCCACCGAGCGCGTGCGCGTGGCGGTGATTATGGGCGGGTATTCGTCGGAGCGCCACATTTCGGTGGAGAGCGGGCGCAACATTTTCGAGAAGCTGAGCTCGTCGGCGAAGTACGCGCCGGTGCCGGTGTTCCTCACCGGCTCGGCGCAGGAGCACAAGCTCTACGTGCTGCCCGTGAACGTGATGCTGAAGGACAACGCCGACGACATCCGCGAGAAGATTGAGCACGCCGAGGCCGGTGAGGCCCCGCACCCCATTCTGGCCCGCATCCGCCAGGAAGCCGGCCAGATTACCAGCACCTACGCCGGGCAGGCGCTGGCCCAGCCGCGCCGCGTGTCGTTCGAGGAGCTGGCCGGCATGGTCGATGAAGTATTCATTGCCCTGCACGGCCGCCCCGGCGAGGATGGCGCCCTGCAGCAGGAGCTGGAGAAGTTCAACCTGCCTTACAACGGCTCGGGCGTGGCCAGCAGCAGCGTTACCATCAATAAGTTCGAAACCAACAAGCGCCTGCGCGACGCCGGCCTGCTGGTGGCCGAGCACCGCATGGCCAACAAGCTAGAGTGGCAGGCCGACGCCGAAAGCTTCTACCGCAGCCTGGAAACGCAGTTCCCCTACCCCTTCATCGCCAAGCCGGCCGACGACGGCTGCTCCTCGGCAGTGAAGAAAATTAAGAATCGCGCGGAGCTCGAAGCCTTCTGCCAGCTCATCTTCCGCACCGAAGAAGACCTGCTCGAAGGCCCGGCCGCCGTGCTGCACTTGGGCTTCAAGGAAGAATTCCCGCGCAAGGATGCCTTTCTGGTCGAAACCCTCATCAGCCGCGACGGGGCCGCGCACTTCCTCGAAATTACGGGCGGCCTGCTGACTTCATATGATGAGGACGGGCAGCTTAACATCGAAGTGTTCGAGGCCAGCGAGGCGCTGGCCACCGGCGAGGTACTGAGCCTGGAGGAGAAATTCCTGGCCGGCGAAGGCCAGAACATCACCCCCGCCCGCTACGACGTGGACCCGGTGGAGCGTCAGCGCATCTCGAACGAGGTGAAGGCCGTACTGCGCCGCGTGGCCGAAGTGCTCGACATTCAGGGCTACGCCCGGATTGACGCCTTCGTGCGCGTGCGCCAGGAGGGCGAGGTGGAGGTGCTCATCATCGAGGTGAACTCGCTGCCGGGTATGACGCCCGCCACCTGCATTTTCCACCAAACGGCCATTGCCGGCTACACGCCCTATCAGTTCATCGACCGGATTCTGGAGTTCGGCAAGGCGCGGGCGGCCAAGGCCATTGCCGCCAACTAGAACGTCATGCTGAGCTTGTTGAAGCATCTCTGCCGCGCAAGTATTCATTTACTCTTGCGGTAGAGATGCTTCGACAAGCTCAGCATGACGTTCTTTATTCTTTCAAATAGTATTACCATTTAAAAATGGCTTTCCTCACTTCCAATACCCCGCTCGATGTGGTGAAGCACCTTGTGCTCATTGCCGTGGCGGGCCTGCTGCTCGTGCTGGGCTTTTTCTACGTGTACCTGCCCGTGAGCACCCACCACGGCGAAACCATTACGGTGCCCAAAGTAACGGGCATGAACGTGGCCGACCTGGAGAAATACCTCGACGAGCGCAACTTGAACTACTTCGTGGACGACTCCAGCTATAGCCCCAACATCCGCCCCTTCACGGTGCTGGTGCAGGACCCAGCGCCGGGCGAAAAGGTGAAGGAGGGCCGCAAAATCTACCTGCAGGTGAGCATGAAGAACCCGCCGGTAATTAAGATGCCCAAGCTCACCGATGGCTCGTCGAAAAACGCCATGCTGATTCTGAAAAGCTACGACCTTGTGGTGGGCCAGATTCAGCTGGTGCCCGACCTGGCCTCCGGTGCAGTGCTGAAGCAGCTGGTGAACGGCAAGGAAATCGCGCCCGGCGCGGCCATTGCCAAGGGCACCAAAGTCGACCTTGTGGTGGGCGACGGCCAAGGAAATCAGACGTTTGCCGTGCCCAATCTCATCAACATGCCCGAAGACGAGGCCGTGACGCTGCTTGTGGGTCAGGGCCTGCAGAAAGGCGAAGTGTTTGAGCAGCCCGCTGAAGAAGGCCAGACGCGCGGCACGGTGGTGCGCCAGCGCCCCGCCCCTGGCCCCGATGCCACCATCCGGATGGGCCAACTAGTTGATATCTGGATTGCCAAGTAAACGGCTGGTCATTTTTTGCTTAAATCCGCCGCAAGGGGCGCGTGGCGCTGGCCGCGCGCCCCTTGCACTTTTTTTCCCGCCTTCGTCGTTAGCTTCCAAATTGATATTCTTATGCTGACACCTTTCCACGCGCTGCGCCGACTGTTGCCAATTTCCTGTCTGTTCCTGCTGCTGACCGTCGCGCCGGCCGTAGCGCAGGTGGTGCCCTCGGGACCGCTGAGCGCCGACCCGGGCCGGGCAC
>NZ_BAAGZM010000218.1:0-6449 GCF_054778495.1 Hymenobacter agri | reverse complement strand
CGCTGCCGGCCACGCTGCCGCCCGGCGTGTACCTCGTGCGCCTCGCCTTGCCCGATGGGCGCACCGTGGCGCAACGCCTGCTGCTGGAGTAGCAACGTAGTTCGGCGCGCGAATATGCAGTGCGGCGCAAAAAGCAGAACGTGATGCTTCGCTGCGCTCTGCATAACGTTCAAAGAAAAGGCCCGACGGATATTACGGCGGGCCTTTTGGTTGACTCTATTCGGTCAAAATTAGTTAGCCGGCATCAGCACGGTATCCACCACGTGGGTGACGCCGTTGCTCGATACTACGTTGGGGATGGTGACGGTGCTCATGCCGCCTTTGGCGTCTTTCAGCATCACGCTGTTGCCGCTTTTCATCACGGTCAGGGTTTCACCTTCCACGGTGGTCAGGGTCTGGCCGTTTTTGAGGTCGGCGGCCATCAGGCGGCCGGGCACTACGTGGTAAGTGAGGATTTTGGTAAGCGTGGGCTTCATTTCGGGCGTTACCAGCGAGTTCACGGTGCCGGCGGGCAGCTTATCGAAGGCCGCGTTGGTGGGCGCGAATACGGTGAACGGTCCGGCGCTTTTCAGCGTTTCCACCAGGCCGGCGGCTTTCACAGCGGCTACCAGCGTGGTATGGTCGGCGCTGCCCATGGCGTTGTCCACGATGTCCTTATCGGCCGTCATCATCGCGCCGCCTACCATCACGCCTTTGCCCGACATGCCGGCCATATCACCCTGGCGGGGCTTGGTTTTGGCTTTCATTTTATCGCCGGCGTCCGACTTGCCTTTCACTTTCATTTTTCCGTCGTCCGCCATCTTGGTTTTGGTGGTCATGCCGTCGGCTTTGGTTTTGGTCTTTTCGTCGTCGCTCTTGGTTTTCATGTCCTGCGCAAAGGCAGTCGAGCAGGCTACGGTGAGGGCCAGAGCGGTGAAGATGGTTTTCGTGTTCATCAGGTGAAGATTGAGGGTGAGTATATGGCCGAGCTATACGGTCAAACTGCCGCATTTGGTTACTTACCTTCACAACCTGCTCACAATCTGCACTTCACTTGCCCCGCTTGTTACTTCCCGGGCCTCCCGGGCTTCGACACCGAAAACGGCATATCGGCCGGAGCAGTGCCGCGCGCCGTGTTCGGGGCGGGCACCATCTCAAAATCGAGCGTAGCGCCCTGCGTCAGCGCCGCGTGGCTGAGCCAGTTGTGGCCGTAGGGCTGCCCATTCAGGCGTAGCGCGCCCACGTAGCGGTTGGCGGCCGAGTTCTGCGGCGCGCTTAACGTCACGGTTTTGCCGTTGGGCAGGTGTAGCGTGGCTTTTGGAAAGAGCGGCGCGCCCAGCACGTACTGGTCGCTGGCCGGGCACACCGGGTAAAAGCCCAGCGCCGAAAACACGTACCAGGCCGAAGTCTGGCCGTTGTCTTCGTCGCCGCAGTAGCCGTCGGGCGTGGGCCGGTAGAGGCGATTCATCACCTCGCGCACCCAGTACTGCGTTTTCCAGGGCTGGCCGGCGTAGGCGTACAGGTAGGGCATGTGCTGAATGGGCTGGTTGCCGTGGGCGTACTGGCCCATGTCGGCAATCTGCATCTCCTTGATTTCGTGGATGACCTCGCCGTAGTAGGAATCATCAAATGTGGGCGGCAGCCGGAAAATCGTGTCCAGCGTGGCCGCAAAGGGCTTGGGGCCGCCCATCAGGTTCATCAGCCCCTGCACGTCGTGAAACACCGACCACGTGTAGTGCCAGCTGTTGCCCTCGGTGAAGGCATCACCCCATTTGAAAGGGTTGAACGGCGTCTGGAACGTGCCGTTCTGGTTGCGCCCGCGCATCAGGCCCACCGATTTGTCGAACAGGTTGCGGTAATTCTGGCTGCGCTTTTCATATAACTTAACCTCCTGTTGAGGCCGGCCCAGCGCCCGGCCCATCTGGGCAATGGCGAAGTCGTCGTAGGCATATTCGAGCGTCCGGGCTGCATTTTCGTTGATTTTCACATCGTAGGGCACGTAGCCGAGCTTATTGTAATAGGCCACGCCGGCGCGGCCCACGGCCGTGAGCGGGCCGGCGTTGTTGGCGCCGTGCGTCAGCGCTTCGTAGAGCGTCTGCGTATCGGGCCCGCGCACGCCTTTCAGGTAGGCGTCGGCCACCACCGAGGCCGAGTTGTTGCCCACCATCACGTTGCGCAGGCCGGGGCTGCCCCACTCGGGCAGCCAGCCGCTTTCGCGGTAGGCATTGGCTAAGCCCTGCTGAATCTCGGCGTTTACGTCGGGATACACGAGGTTCAGGAAAGGAAACAGCGCCCGAAACGTGTCCCAGAAGCCCGTGTCAGTGTACATAAAACCGGGCTTCGTCTCGCCATTATAGGGGCTGTAGTGCACCGGCTGCCCGGCCGCGTCCAGCTCATAAAACTTGCGCGGAAACAGCAGCGAGCGGTACAGGCACGAGTAGAAGGTGCGCATCTGCGCATCGGTGCCGCCCTCGGCCCGTACCCGGCCCAGCGCCGCGTTCCAGGCGGCGCGGCCTTTTTGCTTCACGGTTTCGAAATCATCATTGCCAATCTCGCGCAGGTTCAGCTCGGCCTGCTCGGCGCTGATGAACGACGAGGCCACCCGGCACTGCACCTGCTCGCCTTTCCGCGTTTTGAAGCCCAGTACCGCGCCCGCGTGGGCAGCCGTGGCCTCAAGCGCGGCGGCGTCCAGCGTCTTGTCTTTGAAGATGTGTGTACTGGCAAAGGGCCGGTCAAACTGCACCACAAAGTAGTTGCGGAAGTTGGCCGGTACGCCGCCGTGGTTTTTGGTGGAGTAGCCGATAATCTTGTTTTCGGCCGGCAGCAGCTTCACCATCGAGCCCTTGTCGAGGGCATCGAGCACCACGTAGGCACTGTCGGTGCGCGGGAAAGTGAAGCGGAAGCGCGCCGCCCGCTCGGTGGGCGTCAGTTCGGTGGTCACGTCGTGGTCGGCTAGGTACACGCGGTAGTAGTAGGGCGTGGCGGTTTCGGCCTTGTGCGAAAACCAGCTGGCGCGGTCGTCCTCGGCAAAGCGCAGCTTGCCGGTGAGCGGCATGAGCACGAATTGCCCGTAGTCGTTCATCCAGGGCGAGGGTTGGTGCGTCTGCTTGAAGCCGCGGATTTTATCGGCCCCGTAGCTGTACTGCCAGCCGTCGCCCATCTTGCCAGTCTGCGGTGTCCATGAATTCATGCCCCAGGGCCGCGAAATGTCGGGGTAGGTGTTGCCGTTCGAGAGGCTGGGTTTTGAATCAGTACCCACCAGCGGGTTCACCCAATCTACCAAATCCGAGGTTTGGGCGTGGGTCGGGCTAGTTATCAGCGCCAAACCACCGATTAGCAAGGTCAACGTACGTTTTACCATCATGGCGGTAAATGTACACGGCGGGCTCATTCGGGTCCCGCTTCGGGTTCCAGTCTGGCAAAATGCTTTACCTGTAACAAGCAAAAACCCCGCTTCCAGCCTGGAAACGGGGTTTATAGTGGCCATGTTAGGAATCGAACCTAAATCAAGAGCTTCGGAAACTCTCATACTATCCGTTGTACGACATGGCCGGGTCCTGGATAGGACTGCAAAAGTAGCCGCCAAAGCGCGCGGGGCCAAATTATGCCGCAATTTTCTGGCCGGCGCGGTTGGTACAGCCGTAACCTTCGCCGCAAAAACCCGGTTAAGCCAGCCAACACCTGCATTCTTTCACCTCAATTCCTTCCCCATGAAAAAGAACCTGTATACGGCCGATGCTTCGGCCGTGGGTGGCCGCAGCGGCCACGTGCGCTCGTCCACGGGCATTATCGACCTCGACATGTCGGTGCCCGAGGGCCTCGGCGGCAAGAAAAACGCCACCAACCCCGAAGAGCTGTTTGCCGCCGGCTACGCCTCGTGCTTCCAGCAGGCGCTGCTCGTCATCGCCCAGAAAGCCGGCGACCGGCTCGACCCCGAAACGACCGTGCAGTGCTCCGTCACGCTGTTTCAGGAGGGCGAAGGCTACGGCCTGAGCGCCGTGCTCGACGTCGACCTCAAATCCTTCGACCAGGCCAAAACCATCGACATGGTGCGCAAAGCCCACGAAATCTGCCCCTACTCGGTGGGCACCCGCGGCAACATGGAAGTGGAGCTGAAAGTAAAAGGCGAAGCCGTACCGGCCTTGTAAAGCATCCTTTAGCTTGTTCAACATCGGAACAATCCATTAGCATCGCACAAAAAATCCCCGCCGAGCGAATCGACGGGGATTTTTTGTTCAACGATTGAACAAGTGGAAGCCTATTCTACGCTAGGCATTAGCCAGCACTTCTTTCACGCGCTCGGCAGCGTCCTTCAGCAGGGTAGCCGAGTACACTTTCAGGCCGCTTTCGTCGATGATGCGGGCGCCTTCTTCGGCGTTGGTGCCTTGCAGACGCACGATGATGGGCACGCGGATGTCGCCGATTTTCTTGTAGGCTTCCACCACGCCGTTGGCCACGCGGTCGCAACGCACGATGCCGCCGAAGATGTTAATCAGGATGGCCTTCACGTTCGGGTCCTTCAGGATGATGCGGAAACCCGCCTCAACCGTCTGGGCATTGGCTCCGCCGCCTACGTCGAGGAAGTTGGCAGGCTCGCCACCCGAGAGCTTGATGATGTCCATCGTGGCCATGGCCAGGCCGGCACCGTTCACCATGCAGCCCACGTTGCCGTCGAGCTTCACGTAGTTCAGGTTGCTGTTCGAGGCTTCTACTTCCAGCGGGTCTTCCTCGTTGAGGTCGCGCAGGGCCACGAAATCCTTGTGGCGGTAGAGGGCGTTTTCGTCCAGCGTCACCTTGGCGTCAACGGCCAGGATTTTGTTGTCCGAGGTTTTCAGCACCGGGTTGATTTCGAACATGCTGGAGTCCGTCTCATCGTACGCCTTGTACAGGGCCGACACGAACTTCACCATTTCCTTCTGCGCCTCGCCTTCGAGGCCGAGGTTGAAGGCAATTTTGCGGGCTTGGAAGCCCTGCAGGCCCACGGCGGGGTCTACAAACTCTTTCAGGATTTTGTCGGGATGCGCTTCGGCCACCTCTTCGATGTCCATGCCGCCCTCGGTGGTGTAGATGATGACGTTCTTGCCGCTGGTGCGGTCGAGCAGCACGCTCATGTAGAACTCCTTGGTTTCGCTCGGGCCGGGGTAGTACACGTCCTGGGCCACGAGTACCTTGTGCACCTTGCGGCCCTCGGGGCCGGTTTGCTTGGTGACGAGCTGCATGCCAATGATGTCATTAGCAATGTCTTTCACCTTGTCGATGCCTTTGGCGAGCTTCACCCCGCCCCCTTTGCCACGGCCACCGGCGTGAATCTGCGCCTTAAGCACGTACCAGCTGGTGCCGGTTTCGGCGGTCAGCTTTTCGGCGGCGGCCACGGCCTCCTCGGGGGTGTCGGCGGTGATGCCTTCCTGCACGCGGACGCCGTATTTTTTCAGGATTTCTTTGCCCTGATATTCGTGAATGTTCATAAAAACGGGTAAGGGGTGGTGTTGAGCTACGCTACCTCGCGGTTTTGGTGGCACGAAAGTACGGCATTGCGCCGGGTTTGCGAACGTTGGTTGATTGTAGCGCGGACTTTCAGTCCGCGACTCTCGCGTCGTACCCAATCGATTTGCGGATGACGATGGAGTCGCAGACTAAAAGTCCGCGCTACATGGGGGCGCGTTACTGCCCGTACCAGCGCGCCAGCACGGCCTCGGCGGGCTTGTGCTGGGGCGTGAAATCGGCGTGGCGGCGGGCCGAACCGTCGGGCTGCAGGCTCGGGTACCACTTCCAGATGAACATGCCTTTCAGCCACGGCTGGCCCCAGCAGGCCCGAAACAGCGCTTCGTAGCAGCGGGCCTGGGTGGCTTCGTCGGCGGGCGCGGCAGTAGCCAGCCGCTCGGGCCACTCCCAGGGCTTGGCGGCAGCATCGGGCGTGGTTTTGTAGCCCACTTCGGTGAAAACAATGGGCTTCCGCACATTTTTTTGCCACTGCGCCAGCTTCTGCAGGTGCGGCTGCCAGCCGCGCAGCAGCGAATCGAGCGGCGGGCTGGGCTGCTGGCTGAGCGGAAAATAGGCCTGAATGCCCACGTAGTCGAGCGCGTCCCAGAAGCGAATCTGCTCGTACTCGCCGCTCCAGTTGGCGGCGTAAGTGAGCGGGCCGTGGTACACCCGCCGAATCTGCTTGATGAGGCCGCGCCAGGCTTTTTCGTGGGCCGGCTCGGTGGCGTGCTGCAGCTCGGTACCGATGCACAGGCCTTCGAAATGCTCGGCTTCGGCCAGCGCGGCGTAGTGCAGGATAAACGGAGCGTAATTGGCAAACCACGCGTCCCAGTCGGCCGCGCTCGTCATGTTGATGTCGCCGGGCCAGGAGCTGCGGCCGCGCACCCACAAATGCGGCTTGAGTAGCGTGCGAATGCTCCGGGCCCGCGCCAGCCGCGCCGTGTAGCTGATGCCGGCGTCGCTCTCGCCCCACAGCCCCCAGCGCCCGC
>NZ_BAAGZM010000217.1:0-6520 GCF_054778495.1 Hymenobacter agri | reverse complement strand
CGGCCGGAGTAGCGGCGGCCGGAGCGGCAGCGGCAGGTGCCGCCATCGGCGCAGCGGGAACTTCGGTGGCAGCGGGGTTTAGGGCCTGCTGGTCGAGGATTTTGTATATCAGCTCCTGCTTGTTGAGCTTTTTGAAGTTGCCAACATTTAGTCGCTCGGCAATTTCTTTGAGGTCGGACAACAGCCGGTCCTTCAACTCGTTAATGGTGTGCATAAAGGGAATAAGGGGAGAACATCGGCGGGAAAGCACGGGGGCTGGCGGCCCGGAATGGCCCACGAAGGGGCGCATAATGGCCAGCGAAGGCACGGCGACAAGGCCGCTGGAATATGACATTCGCAGAGTCCGGGCGAGCTACGGGGCAGCAACGCGCGGCGCGAGATGAATAGACAGGAAAATGAGGTGCAGAATGGGGCCGCTGGAAATTCAGCAAAAAGACGGACCAAAGACGAGCCCACTAGCCCGCTGGCCCGACCACGGCGGCCGGTTGCTCCCGCAATGTTAGCGCATTACGGGCAAACGGCCAAATCGACGGCCCGCCTACTCTGCCCTCTACACGCAGACCGCGAAAATAAGTTGCGTCCAGTTTCGGGGCGGGGCCGGCGGGGCGGTGGCGGGGTCGGGTTTTCCTTGCGACCTTTGCCCCGTTACCCATTCGCTTCTTCATGCTGCAACTTTCCGTTCTCCGCGACCAGACCGACTTCGTGCTGGCCGGCCTTGCCAAAAAGCGCTATGCCACCGGCCCCGCCGATGTGGCTGCCATTCTCGACCTCGACCAGCGCCGCCGCCAGCTTCAAACCAGCCACGACTCGGCCCAGGCTGAAGCCAACAAGCTCGCTCAGCAAATCGGCGGCCTGATGAAGTCGGGCGACAAAGCCGGCGCCGAAACCCTGAAAGCCCGCACTGCTGAGCTTAAGCAACACACCCAGAGCGCCGCCGCCGAGCTGGCCCAAGTGGAGAAAGAGCAGCAGCAACTGCTGTACAAGCTCCCCAATCTGCCCCACGCCAGCGTGCCCGAAGGCCGCAGCGCCCAGGACAACGAGGTGGTGCGCGAGCACGGCGCCAAGCCCGAGCTGGGTACCGACGCCCTGGCCCACTGGGACCTCATCAAGAAGTACGACATCATCGACTTCGAGCTGGGCGTGAAAATTACCGGCGCGGGCTTCCCCGTGTACAAGGGCCAGGGGGCCCGCCTGCAGCGCGCGCTCATCAACTTCTTCCTCGACGAGGCCCGCGCGGCCGGCTATACCGAGATGCAGCCGCCCATTCTAGTGAACGAGGCCAGCGGCTACGGCACCGGCCAGCTGCCCGATAAGGAAGGCCAGATGTACCACGACGCTAAGGACGACCTGTACCTCATCCCCACGGCCGAGGTGCCGCTGACCAACATCTACCGCGACGAGATTATTCCGGTCGAGAAGCTACCCATCCGCATCACGGGTCACACGCCCTGCTTCCGCCGCGAAGCCGGCTCGTGGGGCGCCGACGTGCGCGGCCTCAACCGCCTGCACCAGTTCGACAAGGTGGAAATCGTGCAGATTACCGAACCCGAGCAGAGCTACGCCGCCCTCGACACCATGGTAGCTCACATCGAAGGCTTGCTGCAAAAGCTGGAGCTGCCCTACCGCGTGCTGCGCCTCTGCGGCGGCGACATGGGCTTCACCAGCGCCCTCACCTTCGACCTCGAAGTGTGGAGCGCCGCCCAAGGCCGCTGGCTCGAAGTGAGCTCGGCGTCGAACTTCGAAACCTACCAGGCCAACCGCCTCAAATGCCGCTACAAGGCCGAGGGCGGCAAAACTCAGTTGCTGCACACGCTCAACGGCTCGGCCCTGGCCCTGCCCCGCATCGTGGCCGCGCTGCTCGAAAACAACCAGACCAGTGAAGGCATCAAGCTGCCGGCCGTGCTGCACAGCTACTGCGGGTTTGAGAAGATTGGGTAGCTGAGCAAGCTATTCAGTAAATTGGAAACCAGTTCGGTAGCGTATACCGGACTGGTTTTTTATTTTCTGCCTCATGGAAGCTCAGGAACAACCTTTCTCGCAACTCATCCGTCAGGCGCTGGGGCCATTCGGCAGCGAAGCGGCATTACGGGCGTGCTTTGACCCGAATTCGGGAGAATGGGATGCTACGAGTATGGCCGATAAAGTCCAAACGCTGCGGAAATGCATCGCTGCGGGGCTGGACTTATCACTCTTGCTTCGTTACGATGAATTAACAAGACGGCAGCAGGGAAAGAATTTCTCCGAAGCCGCAACACAGTCGGCATTGATTCAAATCATCACCCACTTGCTAACCGACCATTCGTCGAACGACTAGCTGACGCTGCTTTCAGGAATTTAATATTCCGCCATTTCCTGGTCCACATAGCACCAGAGCCAGCGCTCGCCGGGCTCGGCCGAGGATACGACCGGGTGCTGGGTGGCGCGAAAATGCTTGGTGGCGTGCTTATTGGGCGACGAGTCGCAGCAGCCCACGTGGCCGCACTGCTGGCACACGCGCAGGTGCACCCAGTCGTCGCCGAGGGCCACGCACTCGGGGCAGGCGTATTCGGGGGCGGTTTTGAGGCTGGTGAGGGACGTGAGATGCTGGCAGGGTTCGGTTTCGGCGGGCATGGCGAGGGCGAAAGAGGGAGGTTAGAACTACCGACCTGGCACGGGCCGGGCCGGAAATGTAGCAATTGTTTTTGCGAGCCGAATCCGGCAACCGTCGAGGCCTGGGGGCCAACCGCCGATTGCCGAGCCGCCGCGGGAATGTTGCGGGGCAGCTTTGGGTATTCCAACCACGCTAGTCCTGATTTCTCACCGCTCATCCCCCATCGTTATGGAACGAAAGCATTTTTTGAAAAGCCTGTTGCTGGGCGCGGCCTCGGTGCCCGCGCTGCTCACGGCCTGCAGCAAGGAAACCGCCGAGCCTACCGCCAGTAGTTCCACCGGTTCGGGCAGCACCGGCAGCAGTTCGGGCAGCTGCGCCGTGGCCCCCACCGAAACCGAAGGCCCCTTCCCCACCAAAGTGCCGTCGAGCTACGTGCGCAGCGACATCCGCGACGGCAAAACGGGCTACCAGATGGACATTACCATCACGCTCAGCAACAGCAACGCCAGCTGCGCGGCGCTGGCCGGCGCTATTGTCGACATCTGGCACTGCGACGCCGAGGGCAACTACTCGGAGTACGGCGGCACGGGCATGCAGGCCACCAACTACCAGTCGGTGCACTTCCTGCGCGGCCGGCAGGTGACGGATGCCAACGGGCAAGTGAAATTCACGAGCATCTTCCCGGGCTGGTATTCGGGCCGCGCCACTCACATCCACGTGCACGTGTACTCGGCCACCGGCACCTCGCTGAAGGTGACGCAAATTGCTTTCCCCGAGGGCACCGGCACCGCCTTGGCCGCCGTGAACGGCTACGCCAAGGGCCTGAGCGGCTACACCGCCAACGCCAGCGACAACGTGTTCAGCGACGGCGTGGCCAACGAGCTGGCTACCGTGACGGGTAGCACGTCGGCCGGTTTCCAGCTGGCTTTCTCGATGGGCGTGCCGGCGTAAGCGGGCGGGCCGTTTCTAATTATCTGCTGCGTATGATTTCGCAAACGCCGGGCAAAATCTTTCTGGCCGAGGAGCGCGGGCTGGCCGATTCGGAGCAGTTCCGGCGGTACAGTACGTTCAGCTTTGGCGGGTTTGCGCACCCGCACAAGGGGCCGTTTGGCCGGCTGTTTGGGCTGAATGAGGAAACGCTGGCCGGCGGCCACACCGTCGAATTTACGGTGGCCGAAGCCACGCAGGTGTTACTGCTGCCTATCACCGGGGCCGTGGCGGCCAGCATCGATGCTGAAGCGCCTGAAGCCCTGGTCGAAGCCGGCGAAACCCTGCTGCTGGCGCTGCCCGCCGGCAGCGCGCTCCGGCTGCGAAATCCCTTCGGCAGCGAGCTGGTGAGCTTTCTGCATATCTGGCTGCGGGCCGATGCCGGCGCGGTTTCGGCCGCTGCACAACCAGTGAGCTTCGCTTTCAGCCAGATGGAAAACCGCCTGCTGCCGCTGCGACCGGGCGCACCGGCAGAGCTGCTGGCGGCGAGCCTGGGTCGGTTTGCAGGCCGGCAGGAAGCCGTTTACCAGCTTCGTAATCCGGCTGGCAGTGTGTTCGTGTTCGTACTGGCCGGGGCATTCGAAGTCGAAAGCCGGCTGCTCCACGAAAAAGACGGCCTAGCCCTGTGGGACGTAGCTGCCATCGAGCTGGAAGCCTTGAGCAACGACGCGCTGCTGCTGGTGCTGGAACTGCCGCCGCTGGCCGAAACGGAGGTTATTCGGTAACGGCTAAGGCCGGCCAGTCGAGCGTGAAAAACTGCTCGCGCATGCACCGGAAATGCCCCTGTGGGCACTTGGCAAAGCCAATTTTGGAGCATGGTCGGCAGTTCAGGCCCTTCACTTCCAAATTTTCAAACTCAGTGCGGAAAGGGTACATGCCGAACTCGGGCACCGTATTGCCCCACACGCTATAAGTGCGCTTACCGAAGGCCGCGGCAATGTGCATCAGCCCCGTGTCGTGGCTCACTACAAAGCTGGCCTGCCGCAGCAGCGAGGCCGACTGGTGCAGCGAGTAGCGCCCGCAGCCGTTGTGGATTGGGGACTTAGGGACTTGGCGACCTGGGGACTCGGCGGCCATAATGGCTTCGGCCACGGGCGCGTCTTCGGGGCCGCCGAGCAGCATGACGGGGCGCGGGGCCAGCTGCTGGCACAGCTCCACCAGCTTCTCCAGGGGCAGGCGCTTGGTGGCGTGCTGCGCGCCAATGGCCACGGCCACGTAGCCGCGCTGGAAGTCGGCGGGCAGCGTAGCCAAATCCACTTCCTGACCGGTAGGGATGAAATAGTCTAGGCCGCGGCCGTCGTCGTGCACGCCGAGCGGGGCGGCGGCCGCCAGGTAGCGCTGCACGATGTGCACGTCGGGCAGGCGGTTGACTTTGAAGTTCACCAGCAGCCACTTCTGCCAGTTCAGCTTGTCGAAGCTGCTCGATTTCACGCCCAATTGCAGCTTGATGAGCTGGGTGCGCAAGTTGTGGTGCAAGTCAACGATATAGTCGAACTTCTCCGCTTTCAATTCCTGCACTAGCTCGCGCAGGCTGCCGCTCAGCACGTGCACCCTGGCCACGTAGGGGTTGGCTTCGAGCAGGCCGCGGTAGCCGGGCTTGGTGGCGAAATGCACCGCCGCACCCGGCACCTGCTGCGCCAGCGCCCGCACTACCGGCGTAGTCAGCACAATGTCGCCGATGGAAGAAAAGCGGAGAACGAGGACTTTCATTTTTAGCCGTAGGCTAAGGAGGGGAAACGAACGTCATGCTGAGCGTAGCCGAAGCATCTCTACCGCGCAACGTAATACTATTGCACGCGAGATGCTTCGGCTACGCTCAGCATGACGTTCTGGATTATACAGGATTCATTCAAGCGTCTACTCAAACAGCGACTTCTTGAACTCCAGCGGCGGCGCAATTTTGGCTTTGCGGGCTTCAAAATAGGCCGCTACCTCCTCCACCGACTTGGCGTTGAAGGTCATCTCCTTGGTGAGGTGGCCTTTGCGGCCCATCAGTACGCCGTAGCGCATGTCTTCGTAGCCGTTGGTGTGGTGGGCGTCGGGGTTGATGCTGAGCTGCACGCCCTGGTCGAGGGCGTAGCGCACCCAGCGCCAGTCGAGGTCGAGGCGCCAGGGGTTGGCGTTGATTTCGATGATGACGTTGTGCTGGGCGCAGGCGTCAATTACGGCCTTGTAGTTGATGGGGTAGCCCTGGCGACGCAGCAGCAGGCGGCCGGTGGGGTGGCCCAGCATGGTCGTGTAGGGGTTTTCGATGGCGCGCAGCAGGCGGTTGGTGGCTTTGGCTTCGTCCATCTTCAGGTTGGAGTGCACCGAGGCCACAATGAAATCGAAGCTGGCCAGCACGTCGGCCGGGTAGTCGAGCGCGCCGTCGCTGAGAATGTCGCTTTCGATGCCTTTGAAGATGCGGAACGGGGCCAGCTCAGCGTTCAGCTGGTCGATTTCCTGGTGCTGCTGGCGCACGCGCTCCACGCTCAGGCCGTTGGCGTAGTGGGCGGCCTGGCTGTGGTCGCACAGGCCGAGGTACTCGTAGCCGTGGTCGCGCAGCCAAGTGGCCATTTCGCGGATGCTGTGGTTGCCATCGGACCAGGTGCTGTGGTTGTGCAGCGAGCCGCGCAGGTCGCCGTCTTCGAGCAGGTGGGGCAGCTTTTGCTCGGCGGCCAGGGCAATTTCGCCCAGGCCTTCGCGCAGCTCGGGCACGATGAATTGCAGACCGGCGCGCTCATACAGCTCTTCTTCCTGCTCAAATTTCTCGCGCCGCGCCAGCTGCCGCAGGGTGCCGGACGTCGGCAGCGCTTCGTTCAAATGACCTTCGGCCGCTGAATTCAGGAATACTTCGGTGGTAAAATTCTCAGGCTTCACCAGCAGCACTTCCACCCGAATGCCCGACTCGCGGGCCGTGCCGCGCCAGGCAAACGGGCCCGAGCGGCGCGCATCGGGCACGAG
>NZ_BAAGZM010000216.1:0-6522 GCF_054778495.1 Hymenobacter agri | reverse complement strand
GCCCGGCCGCCACGGCTACATGCTGCCGGAGCTGGTGCGCGAAGTACGCGAAGCCGTGATGCAGCATTTGCGCGGCAGCCTCGACCCCGCCCGCCGCGCCACCCGCCGCTTATATGTTTCGCGCAGCCGCCAAAGCTGGCGGCAGCTCACCAACGAACCCGAGGTAGTGGCGGTGCTGCAGCGCTATGGCTTCGAAACCATCTACTTCGAAGAGATGAGCTTTGCCGAGCAGGTGCGCACCATGTACGAAGCCGCCGTATTCATCGGGATTCACGGGGCCAACATGACCAATATCCTGTTCATGACGCCGGGCACGCATGCCATCGAAATGATGAGCGATACGTACGTGAATCCCAGCTACCTATCGATGGCCGACAGCATTGGCGTGCATTATTCGCTGGTGCCTTCCATGCTGGGCTCCCCATTGGAAGTGGAGCACAACTACGCCGACATCACGGCCGACCCCGTGCTGGTAGAACAGGTGGTGCGGCGCGTGTGCAGCGCCGAGTAAATAGTATTAGCCAATTCGCCCTGGTAAGCGCTTGCACAAGCACAATCGACCGGGCTTTAGTTTACGAGTTTGCTTCAACAACCCATCCAACGATTTAAGCAGAGTATTCTCGCGCCGTTGCTGCGGAAGGGCTCATTTGCGCAGAACTTCGCCGTTACCCTTTCGGGGTCGGCCGCGGTCACGGCGCTGGGCTTTCTGCTGTCACCGGTCATGTCGCGCATTTATCCGCCGGCGGCTTATGGGCAATTTGCCGTGTTCAGCTCGCTGGCCGGCAACCTGAACATGATTACCACGCTGGGCTATACGGCCGCCTTTCTGCTGCCCAAAACCCAGGAGAAGTTTATGTCGCTGGTGCAGCTTACGGTGGTGCTCACCTTTGGCACCTGCCTGCTGCTGGCCGGCACGCTGGTGCTGGGAGGAACGCACGTACTGCACTGGCTGAACGTGGAAGCTTTGGGCAACCTCTTCTACACGCTGCCGGTGGTGCTGCTGCTATTCAACCTGAACAGCATCATGAGCAGCTGGTACATGCGCGACAAGCAGTTCCTGAAACGCAGCAGCGTGGAGGTGACCACGGCCCTGGTGGGTCGTGGTGCCACCATTGGCTACGGCTGGTGGATGGGGGGCAGTGTGGCTGGCCTGCTGCTGGGGGAGGTGTTCAACCGCCTCACCAGTACCATTAGCCTCGCCGCGGGCAGCATCCGGCATTCGTTTGGGGCGCTGTGGCGCACGGCCCGGTGGGCCGATATCCGGGCCATCGCCGTCGAGTTCAAGGAGTTTCCGCTGTATTTTCTGCCGGCGAGCTTTATCAGCGTGCTTTCGACGCAGCTGCCCATCTACACGCTCAATGCCAGCTTCGGCTCAACTCCCGTGGGCCTGTATTCCTTTTCGGTGGGCCTGCTCGAAATTCCGATTAATCTGATTGGGAACGCCATTGTGCCGGTTTTTTGGCAGAAGGCTGCCGAAACTCATCAGAATGAGCCCGAGCGCCTGCCCGGCATGACGCTGAGCCTATACTACAAGCTGCTCTACCTGGGCCTGCTGCCGTTCGGCGTCATCACGGTGTATGGCGACCTGCTCTTCAAGTTCGTGTTCGGGGCCCAGTGGGAAATGGCCGGCGTGTATACCGGCTACCTGGGCTATTACTACGTGTTCAAGCTCATGTCGCAGGCTACCGGGCCCATCTATACCGTGATGGGCAAGCAGCGCTACATTCTGTGGAGCAACATTGCCCTGCTGGTGGCCCGGGCGGCCGGGCTCGGCATTGGCCTGCTGATGCACAGCCTGAACACGGCCCTGATGTTGTTTGGCTTGTTCAGCCTGGTGGCCACGTTCATTATCGACCTGCAGGTGCTTTCGCTGCTGAAGCTGCCGGTGGTTCGCATTGGCTTGCGCACGGTGGCCATTGTGGGTGCCATGCTCGTCTTGCTCAAAGCCCTTCGGCTGGGGGCCGAGCTGCTGCTGAGCTAGCCCGCCCTTACTGCGGTACGAAGCGGCAACGTCCCGTAGGCCCATGGCTTGCGGGACGTTTGCTTTGGGCCGGGCGGCAGGCCGCAAAATAGTATTGTGTTTCGCTGAAATAATATAGACTCTATCTGGTTTTACTTTGTAGCCAATTTATTGATAGAAGAGTACTTAGTGCGATTTTATCTTTGTAATAATCAGCGTAACCAGAATAATTGTCATTGCTTACCATCACCGGTACGCACAAAGGCCCTCGTCTTGCCACCGTTTCGCCCCAACCCCGCGTTTTCTTCCCTAACCTGAACGGGTTGCGTTTTCTGGCCGTGCTTCTGGTAGTAATCGACCACGCAGAGGGCTTGCGGGCCGACTACGGGCTTTCCAACTATTGGTACGTGCCCGCTATTCCGCTACTGGGCCAGCTGGGCGTCGACCTGTTTTTCGTGCTCAGTGGATTTTTGATTACCTATCTGCTACTGGCTGAGAAGCAAAAGCTGGGCACAATAGATTTCCGGGCATTCTATCTGCGGCGCATGCTGCGTATCTGGCCGCTCTACTATGTATTGGTGTTTCTGGCCCTATTCGTCTTTCCGCATATCGACCTGCTGTATCACCCGGGTCTCACACCGCGGGTAGCCCCCGATTTGGGCGTTAAGACGCTGCTGTACGCCGTGATGCTGCCTAACGTAGCCAAAGAGTTGTACCCGGCCGTGCCCTTTGCCTCCCAGGCGTGGTCGATAGGGGTGGAGGAGCAGTTCTACTTGGTCTGGCCGGTAGTAGTGTTCTATTCGTCTCGCTACTACCGCAATTTTTTGTTGCTGGCGGCGGTGGTTTTTGTGGTGATGCAGCTTAGCTGGGCGCTCACGGGCCCCAGCCGGCAACTGGTCCCCGTAAACGAGCTGACGGACTTTATTAAGCACTTCCTCACCTTTTTCCGGATTCAGTGCATGGCCATTGGGGGCGTATTTGCGGTGTTGCTGTTTCGGCGCAAGGGCCGGCTGTTGGACTGGCTCACGAGCCGCCCGGTACAGGTAGCGGTGTGGCTCGTGCTGCCGGTGCTCATCGTGCGCGGGCAGGAAGTGCGCTATTTCACGCATGAGCTGTACGCTGTCCTCTTCGAAATACTGATACTCAACCTGGCCCTTACTCAAAGCTCGCTGGTTAGTCTGCGGTCGGCATGGCTCGATTACCTTGGGCGCATCTTATACGGCCTGTACATGTTTCACTCGCTGGCTATTGGGTTGGCCATCAGATTATTGGGGGTAAATCGGCTTTCTGCCACTGCCAACCATGCCGCCGTGTATGTGGTGGCCCTGGCCATTTCCTACCAGTAGCTCGAAACTCCGTTTCTTGCCCTGAAAAAGCGGTTTACCCGCATTCAGAGCGGCTCGTAGCTGGCGGGGCCGGCTGGTTTTGGGCGGGCGGGCGCGGTTGGTTCGGCCGGTTCGGCTGGTTCGACGGATATTTGCGCCGTGAATAGTCCCTTCTTCAGCATCGTTATTCCCACCTACAACCGGGCGGGCTTCATCGGTGCCACCCTCGATTCCGTGCTGGCCCAAACCTTTCCACACCTTGAAATTCTGGTGGTGGACGATGGTAGCAAAGACAATACTGCCGAAGTAGTGGGCCGCTACGCCGACCCGCGCCTGCGGTACTACCCCAAGGAAAACGCCGAGCGGGGCGTGGCCCGCAACTACGGGCTGGCCCGCGCCCACGGCGAATACGTGTTGTTTCTTGATTCCGACGACCGGTTTCACGCCAACCACCTGGCCACGCTCCATGCCAAGATTCAGGCGCTGGGCCAGCCGAACTTCATCGCGACCAAGTACGACTTTGACCGCGACGGCGTCATCGCGCCCAGCGATACGGCCGCCCTGCCCGAGGGGTGGTACGGCCTCGATACCTTCGTGCGCGGCAATGCGCTGGCCTGCAACATCTGCGTGCGGCGGCAGAACCCCGGCCTGCACCGCTTCGAAGAAGACCGTAGCTACGCGGCCGTGGAAGACTGGATGTTCATGCTCGAAAATACCCAGCATGACCGCATCTACCTGGTTGATGCCGTGACGCTGACCATGAACGACCACGACCAGCGCTCGATGCGTTCCGACAACACCGCGTTGGTGCGCCGCCTGCAGCTGGCCCTGGGCTGGATGCTGGCCCGGGTGCAGCTCACGCAGCGCAACTGGGCCGCCGCCAAAGCCGCCGCCGACCAAGTGCTCAGCGGCGGGGGCAACTATTCGCTACAGAGCTTCAACGGCCTGTTTCCGGCCGAGAACCGGGGACCGGAATCCATTTTCGAGGTGCAGTTTGCCGGCACGGCCGATGGCAATACCTTCTTCACGCTGCCCGACATTATGCTGCCCTCGCCGCCGGCCACGTACGCGTTTCCGAAGTTCAACATTCCGACGCTGTTTGTGCGGGGCAGCGCGGCGCTGCCCACCGACCTCACGTCGGTCGTCGACACCGTGAACGACCAGCGCTGGAGCTACCAGGGCCGCGTGAACGCCGGCCGCAACCACGCCAGCTACGTCGACGGCCGCGGCGGCTCGCCCAACGACCGGGGCCCCTTCGTGTACAAGTGGCGCAGCGACGGCAACGGCTTCAACTCCTCCGACAACTACTACGTGCTGCGCCTGGCCGAAGTGTACCTCACAGCCGCCGAGGCCAGCAACGAAGCCGCCAGCCCCGCCCAAACGGTATTGGGCTACCTGAACCCCATCCGGCAGCGGGCCGGGCTGCAGCCCCTCACGGCAGCCAGCCCCGAGGCTGCCAGCCAGGGCACGCTGCGCACCGAAATCGACAAGCAGCGCCGCCTGGAGCTGGCGTTTGAGGGTGAGCGCTGGTTCGACCTCATCCGCTACGCCCGCCACGAGCTGGCCGGCGGCGGCGTGCGCCACTCCGTCACGGCCCTCGACATTATTGCCCAGAAGCGCGGCGCGCGCGATGCCAACTACCTCGTGTTTCCGTTACCGCTCAACGAGCTGAATACCAATACGCAGCTGCAGCAAAATCCTGGCTACTAAAGCCAGCGTCGCCTCTGGGGCAGGGAAAATGGTGGGAATAATGACTACCTGCCCCGGGGCGACATTTTTGTGAAAGGTACCTTCCGGCAATCAACCCGATAACCTTTCTCTTTTCACTTATTCCCACCTCCCTTCTTTATGGCTGCTCCTGCCTTTGCGCCAGTTGTTCCTTCCACTCCGCTGCCGGCTGGCACGGCCGCGCCGCGCTACACGTCGGCGCTGTCGGCGCTCACGGTGCTGTTCTTCTCGTTCGGCTTCATCACCTGCCTGAATGATATTCTGATTCCTTATTTTAAAGCCATTTTTCAGCTTAGCTACGCGAAAGCTGGATTGATTAATTTTTGCTTTTTCGGGGCCTACTTCGTGATGGGGATTCCGGCGGGTAAAGTGGTGAGCCGCTTGGGCTATAAGGGCGGCATGCTACTGGGCTTTATGGTGGCGGCAGCTGGATGCTTTTTGTTTTACCCCGCAGCTGATATCCATTCCTATGGATTGTTTCTAGGCGCGCTGTTCGTGCTGGCCACTGGCATCGTTTTACTGCAAGTTGCTGCTAACCCCTACGTAGCAATACTAGGACCACCAGAATCGGCACCATCCCGCCTTAGCTTAACGCAAGCTTTTAATTCGGTTGGCACAACAGTGGCTCCTCTGGTGGGCACTGCGCTGATTCTCTCGCACCTACCTGACCTTGACGCCGCCCGCGCCGCCGATGCTATTGATGTGCATGCCGTGCAGCTACCATACCTCTGCATCGGAGCCGTGCTCATCCTCATCAGCGGGGTGCTCATTTTCATCAAACTACCCGTTATCACACACTCGCCTGACCTCACCGACGACGGTAGTCGCCGCGCTTGGCACTACCGCCATTTGGTGCTGGGTATGATAGGAATTTTTGTTTACGTAGGGGCCGAAGTGGCTATTGGCTCGCACATTGTGAGCTACCTCGGCCAAGCAGATGTGATGAATATGGCTCCTAAGCTGGCCGGAAAAAAAATAGCCTATTATGGAGGTGGAGCCATGGTAGGCCGGTTTCTTGGAGCTATTCTGCTAAAGAAATTTCGGCCCGGACACCTACTTGCGCTCACCGGTTTGGGGGCTATTCTATTGGTCATTGTTTCGGTTAGCACCTCCGGCGAAACTGCCATGTGGAGCTTGCTGGCCGTGGGCCTGATGAATTCCATCATGTTTTCCACCATTTTCACGCTGGCTGTGGCTGGTCTGGGCCGCCACACCGAAGAAGCCTCGGGCCTGCTGAACGTGGCCATTGTGGGTGGCGCGGTCATTCCGCAACTATTCGGCCTCATGGCCGATGCCAGTTCGCTGCGCCTGGCGCTGGCGCTGCCGGTGCTCTGCTACGCTTACATCGTGTGGTACGGCCTGCGCGGCCACGTGCGCCGCACGGCTTAACTCCTGCTTTCCCTTTTGATTCCGTTCATGTCCTCTTCTCTCTCCCGTCGGCTAATGTTACCCGCCCTGGGGCTGGCGCTGCTGGCAGCCTGCGCCGCACCCACGGCGCAGGCTCAGCGC
>NZ_BAAGZM010000215.1:0-6542 GCF_054778495.1 Hymenobacter agri | reverse complement strand
AGCCGGCGAGGCCGAAGACGGCCGCATCCGCGAGCTGCACGCCGCCACCGGCGCGGCCTACCTCGGCACCTTCCCCCTGCCCCAGTTCATCAACCTGATGAACCAGATGGACGGCATCGTGACGCAGGTAACCATGGGCATGCACATCAGCATTGCCCTGCGCAAGCCCACCATCCTGATGAACAACATCTTCAACCCGCACGAATTCGACCTCTACGGCCGTGGCCAGCTCGTGCAACCCAACAAGCAGTGTGTGTGCTTCTACCGCGGCACCTGCCAGCTCGGCACCAGCTGCATGGAAGATTTGCCAGCCGAAAAAGTATTGCAGGCCGTGCGCGAAAGTGTGCCGTTCGAAGCGCCGGCTGCTTAGCTTTTTTGGCGCGCGCCGCGCACGGCCTGCAGCTTGGCGGCATAGTCGGCCGGCGGCGTGGCGGCAATTAGGGCCGTCAGGGCTTCCGCAGGCAACTCATCAGCCTGTTTGAAATTCACGCAGCCCTTGCCCATCTTCAGCTTGGGCGCGGCGGCCGCCAGCTGCTCTTGCAACGCGGGCATCAGGTACATGGGCACGACGTGCAGGCTGAGGTGGCCTTTCTGGTTGGCCAGGCCGATGTACATATCCTTTCCGGCCCGAAACTCCAGGTACTTTGGGCCTACGTGTTCGGTGTAGCCGGCCGGCATGGCCTGCCGCACCAGCTCCCACACTTGGGTGGCGGGCTGTTGCCGTTCGGCAGGCAGGGCAGCAATAAATTCGTCGACAGTCAGGGTGTTTGGGGTGCTCATCAGGAAGCCAGTAGGTTAAGTCGCAAATTACTGCTTCAGCCGCCTACAGCTGTTGCACTTTCGCGACCTCCTTCAGCGCCGCCACCATCACCGGCCACGAAAACTGCTTTTTCTCCTCGCGCACGCCGGCTGCGAAAGTGGCTTCGCGCTGGTTGGTGTAAAAATCGACAATGGCGTCGGCAGTGGCGCCCGGCGTGGGCGGCACCACGTAGCCCACCACACCGTCCGGAATCAGCTCGGCCAGGCCGCCCACGTCGGTCACCAGCATGGGCCGCTCGAAGTGGTAGGCAATCTGCGACACGCCGCTTTGCGTGGCGTTTTTGTAGGGCTGTAGCACCAAATCGGCCGCGCAGAAATAGTCCACAACTTTTTCGTTCGGAATAAAATCGGTGGCCCGTACAATCCGGCTTTCCAGCTGGTACTGCCTGATTAACGCCTCGTACGGCGCGGCATCTTCATAAAACTCGCCGGCAATAATCAGCTTGATGGGCAGGGCCACAATGCGCGCATCGGCCCAGGCTTCAAGCAGCATGTCGAGCCCCTTATACGCCCGGATGAACCCGAAAAACAGCACGTAGCCCGTCGTGGCGGGCAGGCCCAGCGCAGTCAGCGCCTCGGCCTTCGGCTTTATCGGCCCGAAGTTGTCGTAGAGCGGGTGCGGGCGGTATAGCGCCGGCTTGCGGCCAAAGCCCAACCCGCGCAGGTCGTCGAGCACCGAGCGGCTCATGGTCACGAAGCCGTCGCAGGCGCTCAGGAAATAGCGCGTCAGCGGGCCGTCGCCGGGCCGCTTCTCGTGCGGAATCACGTTATCGGTGATGGCTACCACGCGGGTGTGACCATTGCCGCGCACCAGCCGCGCCACCGTGCCCAGCGCTGGCCCCATAAACGGCAGCCAGAACCGGAAAATCACCATATCAGGCCGCTCGCGGCGCAGCCGCCGCCCCACCGCCAGCCACGACAGCGGATTTACCGAATTCAGGCTGACTTCGATGTCCAAATCCGTCGGCCCCGGCTCGGTACTGAACTGCGTCTGGCCCGGAAACAGGAAATTGGGGTACTGCAGCGAAAACGTCACAATGCGCACCTCGTCGCCCGCCGCCCGGAAGGCTCGCGCCAGCCGCTCGTTGTAGGTGGCCAGCCCGCCGCGTAAAGGGTAAGCAGGGCCGATGATGACGACACGCATGTTGGTATTGAAGTTAAGAACGTCATGCTGAGCTTGTCGAAGCATCTCTATCGTGCAAGTAATTATTTACTGCTGCGGTAGAGATGCTTCGACAAGCTCAGCATGACGTTCTATATAGATTAAATAAAACTCAATTCAGCGTTTCGCGCACCAGATAGTCGTTGCGCTTCGGCCCGTTCAGCTGCACCATTTCGCCCAGGAAGCCCGCCACGAACAGCACCACGCCCACCACCACGGCCGTGAGGGCCAAGAAAAACAGCGGCTGCTCCGTCACCTGCCGGGCCTTGAGGTTGTGCAGCGACAGCCACACCTTCTCGCCCGTCAGCCACAACGTAATCAGCAGCCCCAACAGGAACGACAGCGTACCCAACGTGCCGAAAAAGTGCATCGGCGCCCGTCGGAACCGGCCCACAAACGTGATGCTCAGCAAATCCAGAAACCCGAAAATGAAGCGCTCCAGCCCGAATTTCGTCACGCCATATTTGCGCTCCTGGTGTTGCACCACCTTCTCGCCGATTTTCTTGAAGCCGTTCCACTTCGCAATCACCGGAATATAGCGGTGCATCTCGCCGTACACCTCGATGCTCTTCACCACGCGCGAGTCGTACGATTTCAGCCCACAGTTGAAATCATGCAGCTGAATACCCGACATCGCCCGCGTGGCCCCGTTGAAGAGTTTGGTTGGAATGGTTTTCGACAGCGGGTCGTAGCGCTTCTGCTTCCAGCCGCTCACCATATCGTACTTGTCCTCCACTATCATGCGGTAGAGCTCAGGCAGCTCCTCGGGCGAGTCCTGCAGGTCAGCATCCATGGTGCACACCACGCGGCCCCGTGCCGCCTCGAAGCCCACGTTCAGCGCCGCCGACTTGCCGTAGTTGCGGTTGAAGCGAATGCCGCGCAGCGTCTTGTCCGTCGCCGCCAGCGTTTCAATCACCGCCCACGAGTCATCGGTCGAGCCGTCGTCAATCAGAATCACCTCGTACGTCAGGCCGCGCGCCTCCAACACCCGCGCAATCCAGCGCGTGAGTTCGGGCAACGATTCCGCCTCGTTGAGCAGCGGAATAACGATGGAAATTTCTACCGGGAAGGTGGCAGCGGGCTTATTCAAATTCGGGTTGGGCGTTTTTAATAAAAGCTGAAATCACCAGCGACAGCAGCACGCCCATCAGCACCGTGCCGAGTAGCGCGGCCCCAATCATAAACGGGCCGTTCATGAACTTACTCGACATGGCTACGGCCTGGTCAATCTGCTCGTCGCTCATGCCGCCACGGGCTTCCATGTCGGTGCGAATCTTGTCCGTGATGCGGACCAGCATGTCGGTGTCGATAAAGGTCATGTAGATGTAGGCAAAAATGCCCGACAGCAACCCCACTACCGCCGATACTACCGCCCCAATTCCCACACCTTGGCCAAAGCTCATGAAGCCCTGATTTTGCTGCTTGAAATGATTCATCGCCAGCACAATGCCGGCAATCAGAATAGCAAATGAGAGGTAGCGCGCCGGGCTGCTTTCCTGATGCATCACATTTAATCCAAACGAGAAAATGATGCTGACCAGAGCGGTTAGGATGCCGTAGCGCAGGCCAACCGAAGAAGTAGTTACGGAGGTGGTATTCGTTTCCATGGTAATTGCAGAAAGTAGTTCTGGTGAATGATTACCGCAAAGTAAGCCGAATTATTCGCGCAGAAATATCCCGGCCGGTATCGCCAGCACCAATCCCAGCACTAACACCTGCAAAAAGTTGCTCGTGGCCATGTTGCCCACCGTCAGCTGCTGCACCTGGGCCACCTGCTGCTGGCGTTGCGCCGGCGTCAGCTTCGTCTGCGGGTTCTGCCGCTGCTGGGCCTGCACAATCTCCACCACTTCAGCCCGATGCCGCGCCACGGCCGCCTCGCCTGCCCCGTAGGCCAGCCCCACCGTGCCCACGGCCGAGATAGACGCGGCCAGCGCCGCCGTCAGCACGCCCACACCCAGCGCCGCACCCAAGCCGGGCTTGTTGGGCTGCGCCGCCTTGCGCAGCAACCATTGACTGGCCACCACTGCCAGCGGCACCAGCAGCTGCGCCAGAATCTGCTTCGGCCCGAAACTGTTGTTGCCCGTCAGCTGCAGGCCTACCATCCACACCACGCAGGCCAGCCCCGCTCCCAAGCCAAAGCGCAGCGCAAGTTGTTTCACGGCACCCGCCGGCACTTGCACGACGCGGGTATCAGGTTCTCGAATCGGGGCAGCCATAAAATCGTCTCGCAAATTAAAGCGGCAAGTTACGCCCGGCCGCCCGTCACTGCAGCCAAAACCTCTTTCTCGGGCGGTTAGGCCGCTACTGCCACCTTGGGCGCGGCAGCCTTACGGCCCCCAAATCGCACCAGCAGCGCCTCGGCCAGCAGCGCCAGCAGTACCAGCACCAGGCAGTAGCGCCAGAGCGGTTGCCCCGTCTGCTCAGCCTGGAACTTGGCCAGGCCCGCCCCATCGGCGCCGCTCTCCACCACCTTGATATTTGGGTGGTTAGCCCCGAGTAGCTGCCGCAGTTCATCGGCCGAGTAAGCCGCCAACTCCGACTCCCATTTATCTTGGTTAAATGCCAGCGTCGTCAGCACCTTGCCGCCGCGCTGCACTTGGTAAAACCCCGGCGCATTCATGCCCACCGGTAAATCCAGATGCAGCTCATTCGCGACCACGCGTTGCGTTGGAATCAATACCACGCTGTCCTTCACCAGTCGAAAATTCGCCTCATCGGCCCGGCCAGCCCCATCGGTAGCCGGGCCGGTGGCTGGCAGTTTCAAAGTCAGCGCATCCTGCGTCAGGCGGTAAGCCGGCAGTTGGTCGTTCTGATAGCTCCGCATCGCCAGCCGGTACATCACCGGCACGAACAATGCGTGCGCCATAAAATCAGAATACTGCCGGTCAAATGGGCCCGAAAACACATATACCTGCCCCGCCCCACTCGCAAAATTGGCCAAATAGCTTTCGCCATCCCGCAGCCGCAGTATGTCCGTCCCCGTGCGCGACCAGCGCAGCACCGGCGCCACCCGCGGCATCGTAACCGCACGCTGCTGTGCCCCGAATACATCCCGAAAAAACGGTTCCCGCGCATTTGGCATCGCTACTTCCCGCAGTTCTGGCGTCCCGGCAGCGGCTTCCCACTGCACTGTGCCCAAGCCCAGTTGTTTGAATAATTGCTGATAGGAATCGTGACTGGCTGGCACGCCCGATGGTACAAGTACCACGCTCCCTCCGCGTGCTACTACGGCTCGCAAGCCGTCACGCAGGCCTGCATCTATTCGCTCCACCTCCCGCACCACCACCAGATTAGCTCGCTGCAATACCCCGAAATCAACCGCCTGCGGCTTTGCAAAAGCATAAGCGAATAACGGCTCATTGCTGTACAACTGCTGTGCCACCGGCTCAGCCCCAATCTCCAGAATGCGAATAGCCGCGGCGGGCTGCAATGTGAAGTAAAATGTATTGTCGAACGCAACGGGCACGTCTTCCGTCACCACCTTGCCCAAGGCCAATGCCTGCTCAGCCACCTGCACTTGCACCACCGAAGTCGCCACCTGCCCGGCATCCACTGTCACCCGATAAGCGGCCACCTGCTTTTTTCCCAAAAATACTTTCACTGGCGAGTCGCTCAGTTTGGCATTGCCACCATTCCGCACCCGAATATGCAGGCCCACATTCGTCCGCACCCGCACAAAAGCATCATCTAGCCATACACTATCCACATACAGGTTACCACTAGCCTTACTCGCTAATGGCACCAGCACCACGGCCCGCCTCTTCAATGCGGCCAATTCGTTCACATCAACTGCTTTTTTCTGAAAGTCTGAAAAGATGTACAACTCATTTCCCGCACCACGTAGCGCTGTCTCAGTACCACGAAGAATCGCAAATGGATTCTGCGCCCGCATACCCAAGCCATTAAGGGCCGCCTGATAAGCTGCTGGTAGCATAACACGATTACCCTCACTCAGCAGATGTAACTGCCCCGTATTTCCCTTGCGACCAACACTCCGGGCTTGCTCTACCGCATCCGCAAACAATGAGCTTTGCCCCAAGCTAGCCGCCTGCATGCTGTACGAATTGTCCACTAAAACCTCCGTCTGCCCTCCGGCGCCTACATCATTGCGCGCGGGAATAAACGGCTGACAAAACATTAGCACCAAGGCGGCAACACCTAATATCCTCGCAGCCAATAACCACCAGCGCTGTACATTCCGATAACGCACAGTTACTAACTCCACCTCACGAATAAAAGCCGTGTTAGTAAACAACAGCCGTTGAGGACGCCTCAACTGAAGCAAATGGATGAGAATGGGAATACCTACTGCCGATAAACCAAACAAGAACCCCGGATACATTAGCTGCATAAACAAAACAACAACTTAAACGCTGAAATTAGTCTGCGTGCACTCATGCTGGTCATCATTGCCATCATTTTCTAAATCACGCCGCAGCCTTATTAGAAAGGGTCATAAAGCAAAAATCCCTCCTGGTTGCTGGTGAAAGCATCCAAGAGGGATTTTCCTGTGATAAGGTTGGCGGCGACCGACTCTCCCACCGGTGAAGGCAGTACCATA
>NZ_BAAGZM010000214.1:0-6560 GCF_054778495.1 Hymenobacter agri | reverse complement strand
GGGCACTTCGGCCGGCGCGGGCGTTTCGGCGGCGCCGCCATTGCTGGCCGCCTGCTGGCTGGCTGCTTTCGTCGAGGTCGATTTCGTGGTTTTCTTGGCCGGAGCTTTTTTGGGAGCATCCCAGCCGCCGGTGTCCCAGCCGCTTTGGGCAGCGGCCGAGTTGGCGAGGCCAGCCGCGAAGAACAGGAAGAATAGAGCGCGTTTCATGACGGTATACAGGGGGATAGATGGTTTCGGGGGGCTAACTGAATGCGCGATTGAAACGTTCGGCCCGGCGCGCGCCTTGCCGTAACTTTGCCGGATATGATGCAGATGCAGGACTCCATTGCCGCGCTGACGGCCGAAATTACAACCGCCGACCTTAGCAACGCCGCGCACCTCGATGCTTTTCGCATTGCCTACCTCGGCCGCAAGGGCCGGCTGGCCGATTTGTTCGACCAGCTGAAAGCGGTACCCAACGACCAGAAACGCGCAGTAGGCCAGCAGCTTAATGCGCTGAAACAGCAGGCCCAGGCCCGCTTCGACGAGGCCCAGCAGGCCGCCGAAGCCGCCGCCGACAATGCGCCCGCCAACCCCGATTTCGACTACACCCTGCCCCCGGTACCCAACGCCTTGGGCACCCGCCACCCCCTGAGCCTGGTGCGCGAGGAGATGCTGCGCATCTTCGGCCGCATCGGTTTCGCCGTGGCCGAAGGCCCCGAGATTGAGGACGACTGGCACAACTTCACCGCCCTCAACTTCCCCGAGAACCACCCGGCGCGCGACATGCAGGACACGTTCTTTGTGGCCCCGGCCTCGCGCACGGCCACGCCCGGCGACGTGCCCACCGGCGCGCCCGACCTGCCCCACCTGCTGCGCACCCACACCAGCACCGTGCAGGTGCGCGTAATGGAAACCGAGCCCCTGCCCATCCGTCGGGTGATGCCGGGCCGCGTGTTCCGCAACGAGGCCATTTCGGCCCGGGCCCACATGATGTTCCATCAGGTGGAGGGCATTTTCATTGACGAAGGCGTGAGCTTCGCCGACCTGAAGCAGACGGTGTACTACTTCGTGCAGGAGCTGTTCGGGCAGGACATTAACATCCGTTTCCGCCCCAGCTTCTTCCCCTTCACCGAACCCAGCGCCGAGATTGACATCACTTGCCTGATTTGCAAAGGCAAAGGCTGCAACATCTGCAAGTATTCGGGCTGGGTGGAGATTGGCGGCTGCGGCATGGTGGACCCCGCCGTGCTCGAAAACGCCGGTATCGACCCCGAAAAATACTCGGGCTACGCCTGGGGCATGGGCATCGAGCGCATTGCCATGCTCAAGTATCAGATTAAAGATTTGCGCCTGTTCACGGAAAACGATATGCGTTTCCTGCGGCAGTTTGAGGCGCTCTAACTCAACGACAACCGAACCAATTAGCCCGGCTGGGCATTCTATGCAACCGGCTTTTACAGGTCGGCTTCGATAATTCAGTGATTCAATGAAGGTTAGAAATCAGACCCAGAATAAAGTAAACGTCATCACCCTCGGCTGCTCGAAGAACATCGTGGACTCGGAAGTGCTGATGGGCCAGCTGCAGGCCAATAAGTTCGATGTGACGCACGAGGCCGAGAAATCGGACGCCAACATCGTCATCATCAATACCTGCGGCTTCATCGACAACGCCAAGCAGGAAAGCATTGACACCATTCTGCGCTACGCGGATGAGAAGGAGGCCGGCCGCCTCGAAAAGCTCTACGTGACGGGCTGCCTCTCGCAGCGCTACAAGGACGAGTTGGAGGTGGAAATCCCGCAGGTGGACGCCTACTTCGGCACCCTGGAGCTGCCCCAGATGCTGAAGGTGCTGAACGCTGACTACAAGCACGAGCTCATCGGCGAGCGCCTGATTACCACGCCCAAGCACTACGCCTACTTCAAAATCGCGGAGGGCTGCAACCGCCCCTGCTCGTTCTGCGCCATCCCGCTGATGCGCGGCAAGCACGTCGACCGGCCCATCGAGGACCTGGTGAAGGAAGCCAAGCGCCTAGCCGGCATGGGCACCAAAGAGCTGATTCTCATTGCTCAGGACCTGACTTACTACGGCCTGCAGCACTACGGCGAGCGCAAGCTGGCCGACCTGCTGCGGAACCTCTCGGACGTGAACGGCATCGACTGGATTCGCCTGCAGTACGCCTACCCCTCGCAGTTTCCGCTGGATGCGCTGGATGTGATGGCCGAGCGCGAGAACATCTGCAAATACCTCGACATGCCCCTGCAGCACGGCTCCGACAACATGCTGAAAACGATGCGCCGGGGCATCACCAAGCGCCGCACGATTGAGCTGGTGGATACCATCCGGCAGCGCGTGCCGGGCATTGCCCTGCGCACTACGCTCATCTCGGGCCACCCGGGCGAAACGGAGCAGGACTTCCAGGAAATGTACGATTTTGTGGAGCAGACCCGCTTTGAGCGCCTGGGCATCTTCACCTACTCGCACGAGGAAAATACCCACTCGCACACTCTCGTCGACGACGTGCCGGCCGAGGTGAAGCAGGAGCGCGCCGACGCCATTATGGAGCTGCAACAGGGCATTTCGATGGAGCTGAACGAGGCCCGCGTGGGCCAGACCTACAAGGTGCTGTTTGACCGCAAGGAGAGCGGCCACTTCGTGGGCCGCACCGAGTTCGACTCGCCCGAGGTAGACAACGAAGTGCTGGTACCGGTGGAGAAAAACACCTTCGTGCGCCTGGGCGACTTTGCCAACGTGAAGATTGACTCGGCCTCCGATTTTGACCTGTACGGCCACTTGGTGTAGAGACGCAATATCTTGCGTCTCGTCGTTGAACAACATCTGTTGAATGGCCTGTAGGCGGCGCGGACGACGAGACGCAAAATATTGCGTCTCTACCTCGTTCAAACCATCCAAAACTAACTTTTCCGGCGGGGCCGGGTTTTGTGCGGACTTTTGCCATTGGCTAAGGTTCACACCGAACCCGGCCCCGCTCGTATTACCCCTATGCCTACTCGCTGTACCACGCTGCCCTACGCCGAAACCGGCGCCTTCCCGGGCCTGCTGACCGACTATATCGACCAGAAGCCTGCCCTGGCCCCGTTCTATAACCGCTTTCCGGCCCTGGAAAACTTCGCGGCGCAAATTGAAGAAAAACGCGCCAGCTATTCACCCGAGGCGCGGCAGCGGCTGGTAGCGGCCCTGCAGGAGCAGTACGGCAGCACGGCCCCGGCCGCCACCGCCGCCAATATTGAGTTACTGGCCCGGGAAACCACCTTTACCGTGACGACCGGCCACCAGCTCAACCTGCTCACCGGGCCGCTGTACTTCATCTATAAAATCGTGTCGGCCATTAAGCTGAGCCGTGAGCTGAAGGCCGCATACCCGCAGTACGATTTCGTGCCGGTGTACTGGATGGCCACTGAAGACCACGATTTTGCCGAAATCAATCACTTCTCGCTGTTCGGCAAAACCTACGCCTGGGACGCGGCCGGCACCGGCGGCCCCGTCGGCCGCCTGCCGCTCGACGGCCTCAGCGAGCAATTGCTGAGCCAGCTGCCGCCCGAGGTTCCAGCGGCTTTCCGCGAATCCTACACCTCCTCGAAAAACCTGGCTGAAGCCACTCGCAAGCTGGCCGATGCGCTGTTCGGCGCGTTCGGGCTGGTGACGCTCGACGCCGACCGCCCGGCCCTGAAACAGGCGCTGGTGCCGCTGCTGACCAAGGAAATTCGGGAGCAGGTGTCGAACGCCGCCGTGCAGGCCACCAACGGCCGCCTCACCGCCGCTGGCTATAAGCCACAGGTGTATTCGCGGCCCATCAACCTGTTTTTCATCACCGACGAGGGCAAGCGCGAGCGGCTGGAGCCCGATGCCGGCGGGGCCGACTGCGTGGAGGTCACTATCCGCAACACGGCCAAGTGCCACAGCCAGGCCGAGCTGCTGACGCTGGCTCAGGCGCACCCCGAGCAGTTCAGCCCCAACGTGGTGTTGCGGCCGGTGTACCAGGAAATGCTGCTGCCCAATCTGGCCTACATCGGCGGCGGGGCTGAGGTGGCGTACTGGTTCCAGCTGAAAGACGTGTTTGCGGCGTTCGATGTCCCCTACCCCATCGTGCTGCCGCGCAATTCGGCCGAGTACATCAGCCGCGCCAACGCGGGCAAGCTGAAGAAGCTGGGGCTAACCACGCACGAAATATTCCGCCCGCTACCCGAGCTGAAGAAGCAGGTCGGCGCCGCCCTGGGCCAGGAGGAAATCAGCCTGAAAGAGCAGCAGCAGGCCTTGGCCGCCGCGTTCCAACAGGTGCAGGACGTGGCCCAGCGCCTCGACCCGACGCTGGTAAAAACCGTGGCCGCCGAAGCCCAGAAAGCCGCCGCCGGCCTCGCCGGCCTCGAAAAGCGTCTGAGCAAAGCCGCCGAAACCAAGCACGAAACTGCCTACACCCAGCTGGCCGCCCTCAAGGAAAAGCTCTTCCCCGGCGGCGGCCTGCAGGAGCGCAGCGACAACGTGCTCAGCATCCTGATAAACAACCCCGAGTTTATTCAGCAACTGGTGGAGGCGTTTGAGCCGCTGGCGCTGGAGTTCACGGTGCTGGAGGAGGAGTAGGGCGCTGTGCGCTGGCCGCAGTTTAGCACGCAGCGCGTAACTGCAGGCCGGCCGATGCGGGTAGTATCCAGACTAACACCAATGAGTTATGGAACTACCAGCGCAAGCCGGAAGAATGCGCTAGCTTTGGCTGGCTTACTCCTCCGGCTTTGCTGCTCATGCGCCAGTTCTTACAGTCTCTCTTCTCCAAGGCGCCTATCGCGGCTGCCGACTTATCTTATGGCCTGCTTATTCAGCTGAGGATAGAGCCGATGCTGGCCGGAAACCAATGGGAGAAACTAGAAGCTACAGTTGCTGCATTAAACACTGACGACCTAACACGCTTGGTAGATGGCGTGTGTCTCAGCCATCACCATACAGCAGCAATACAGCGCTACCTGGCATCCGGAGCGTCGGAGCTGCGACAGCTTGTGGCAGGCGCTCATGCAACATTTTTAGCTTGGGAAACCCGCGGTGGGCTGATAGCCGACCAGACCACCGAGGACCAAGCCAACGGCTTTTTCAACTACCTCGACCAAGCCTATAACCACCTCAGCCCTCCTTTTGCAAACCCCGCCTTTCAGGCCGAAGCTTCCGCGCGGCTAGTACGAGTGGGCATGGGGCTAAACGAGCAAGAGCTTTATGACCAAGCTTTTGCTCTGTGCACCCAATTGAGCCCTGCCCACTTAATGGGGCATTTTAACTACATGCGCTGCGTGTCGCCGTGGTGGCACGGCAGTTTGGCTGACTTAACGCATTACGTCGATTCAATTGCCAACCCAGCACTCCGTCAGTTATTTAAGCTTCTGTCCTTGCACGAAATCTACAGCTACCTGGCGCATGAGAATAACAGTGATGCCACGGCTATTAAACAGCTAAGACAGGAATACGGCACGCGCATTAAACAAGTGCTGGCCGGACCATCGCAAGCCGCTGGCAATTCCTTGGCGGCCGTGTACTACAACAATTATTTGGCTGGGCTTCACCACATTCTCGGCAATACGGCCGCCCGTAATCAGCTTATTCAAGCGTTGGAACCGCATTTCACGCCATACCCCTGGCAGTATTTTGGGCTGAACAATGCAATTGCCGTGCAACGCCTGCTGAAATCCTAATGGCCTTTACCGTTAGTGCCCGCCGCCCAGCCCCGCCCTACTCCGTCAGTTCGGCGCTGAGGCCGACTAGGGCGCGCTCCACGCCGGCTACCAACTGCGTGAGGGCCTGGCGCAATGTGGCGGGGGCTTCGGGCGTGGCGGCGGGCTCGTCGCTGTGCAGGCGCACCAATACTTCCAGGGCCGGGGCCACGTCGCAGATGCCCAGCGTGTGCAGGTTGGGCTTGATGTGGTGGGCCAGGCGGCCGACCTCGGGCCAGTTGGCCGCCGCACCGGCGGCTTTCAACTGGGCGAGGCTGTTGGGCATGTTGGTGAGGAAAGACCGTACAATTTTGTGCACAAACTCCTCGCGGCCCTTGGCCATTTCGCGTAGCGGGGCCAGGTTGTAGGCCGGGGCGGCGGGCGGCAGCGCCGGCAGCAAGGCTTCCATGGTTTGGTAGAGCGTGGCCTCGTCGTAGGGCTTGGTGAGGCAGGCGTTCACGCCGGCAGCGAGGTAGCGCTCTACATCGGCCCGAAAAGCATTGGCCGTGACGGCAATAACCGGCATGTTGGCCCGGTGTGGCTCCGGCATCTGGCGCAGCTGCTGCGTGAGGTCGATGCCGCTGATACCGGGCATTTGGATGTCGGTGAGCACGAGGTCGTAATCGTTCACGCGTAGCAGCGCCAGGGCAGCAAGGCCGTCTTCGGCTTCGTCGAGCGCCACGCCCCAGGGCTCGAGCATCATGCGGGCCACGGTGCGGTTTATCTCGTTGTCTTCGACGAGCAGCACCCGGGTGCCTACCAGGCGGCCGGTGTTGTAGGCCGCATCGGTGGCATCGGCCACGGCGGGCGCGGGCGCTTTGGGGAACGTGAGCTCGAAGTCGAAGCTGCTGCCCTGGCCCGGCGCGCTG
>NZ_BAAGZM010000213.1:0-6578 GCF_054778495.1 Hymenobacter agri | reverse complement strand
AGAGGACCGTGGCGGCGGCGCGGCGGTGCAGTACCTCCGTCAGCACCCAGCCCGTGCCCCCGCCCAGAATGAGCACATGCGGGGTCCCGGCGGGCAGTCCGGCTAAGGCGGCCCGCTGCGTATTGCGCAATGCCGCGCCAAACACCAGCGCCGCCAGCGCATCATAAAACCACGCCACGCGGTCGAAACCGGTGAGGGGTGGGGCGCTGGGGGCCGCCGTTGGCCGAATTGGGGTGGAAGGAGGCACGTGAAATCAAAAAATATAAAAAAAATTGCCCCGGCAAGTAACTGAGAAACAATTGCCGATGTCTAAAGACGGCCGTGGGAAGCGAAAAATTTAGCAAAAAGGTTGCGCAGCCGTAATCCAACACCCTATCTTTGCAGCATCAAAACGCCACCCACCGAAAGGAAAACGGCTTTTGAGCCCAAGATGCGCTTGTGGCGAAATTGGTAGACGCGCTGTCTTCAGGCGGCAGTTCCGCAAGGTGTGAGAGTTCGAGTCTCTCCGAGCGCACGTTAAAAGCCAGTCCTTCGGGGCTGGCTTTTTTGTTTTGTCCGGGCGGTGTACTAGCCAAAGCTGGCCAGCTGGCCGCCGCTTCCGTAGTGTGGCCTATGAAACGTCTTACGGCACGCTTGCTGGCAATTGCGGGCTTACTCACCGTCGAAGTAGTATTTGTAACGGTGCTGTTCGTGGTGGCCTTTGCGATTTTTTTCTACCTGGTGCGGGTGGTATTCGTGCACCATTCGATGGCACTCGATAGCTGGGCTTCCGATGTGGTAGACGACTGGCAGCGGGCCTGGCCGTGGCTTTACGGGCCCATTCGCTTCGTTACCTTCTTTGCCTCGCTGCCTTTTCTGCTGCCGGCCAGCATCATTGGGCCGCTGCTACTGCGGCGGGCAGGCCACCCGCGCGAGGCCAAGGAGCTTGTACTGGTGATGGCCGGGGCAGTGTTGCTCAACCAGGTGCTCAAACTGTATTTCAACCGCCCCCGGCCGGCCAATGCCGTGCTCCACACCTTCGGCCTGAGCTTCCCGAGCGGGCATGCCATGCTGGGCCTCACTTTCTACGGCTGCCTGGCCTGGCTGCTGGCGCGGCATTTTGGCCGGCCGGGGTGGGCGGCTCCGCTGGTGTTATGGGCGGGGCTCATCGGCCTCACGCGGGTGTGCCTGCACGCGCACTACGCCACCGATGTGCTGGCCGGCTTTGCCGGGGGCGCGGCTTGGCTAATACTGTTCAGGGCCGCGCTCAAGCTTTTCTGGAAAGAGGAACAAGCCGTGTTACGCCAAACGGAATCCTGAGCGCGGCCAAATGTATCCCGGCCCGACACTTCCGATTCGGATTGGGGCCGCCAGCACGGCCCTTGCTACAGCCGCACCCGTACGCGCAGCGCCAGCAGGCCTTTCACGCCCTGTAGCTCCTCCAGTTCCAGTTCTTCCACGCCGGGTTCGAGCAGGCACCGGTCCTGCAGGTAGTCGATGTACTCGTAGTATTCCACGGCTTCGCGGCTTTGCGCATACACCAGGGCAATGGTGCCGGGCTGGGTCAGGCGCTCGCCGGTGCCCTGCACGGTGGCCTTGTCGATGCGCTTCTTGATAATTTCGTAGCGGATGTTGTAAGCACCGTCTACGTCGAACTGCCGCTCGTCCTGCCGGAAGCGGATGCTTAGGGGCTGGCCGTGAATGAGAATGAGCTGCGTGGTGTCGAGCGGCACGGGCAGCGTGGGCTTGAGGGCGGCGGTGCGGCGCGTGATTTCCACCATCGTCAGCAGCTGCCACAGGCGCAGGTTTTTAAGAAAAACAAGGTCGAAGGGTTTGTCCTGCACCAAGGTGCTGCCCACGAAGATGTTGAACTCGACGCCGTCGGTTTTGTAGCGCTGAAAGTAGTGCGGAAACATGAGCTGGGCCTTGTCCTCTTCCTCGTCGAGGTAGTCGCTCACGGCATCATTGAGGGCCGTAACGCTCAGCTCAAAGTCGCGGCGGCGCTTGTACAGAATGCCCAGGCGTGGGTCGATGTTCTGCCAGTAGTTGGTAATCACCGGGCGCAGGTCCTCCGTGTGCGTGGCGAGGTATTCAAACAGTGGCTCGACCTCGCGCTTCAGCGAATCGTAGATGTTGGCCTCGTCGCCCGTGAGCAAGCCCTCGCGCAGACGCTTCAGGTTTTTGGTCACGTAGAACTTCAGCTCGTCCAGAATAGGCAGCTGCTGATATTCCGAGGCCTTTTTCAGCACCTTATTAGCCAGCGTGAGGTGCTCCATCAGGTCGCCCTGAATGGCCTCGTTGCGCACCGTGCTGCTGCCCCGAATGTCGCAGGAGCCGTGCAGCGGGTACACGTCCTCAAACACGATTGGCTCCATCTCGGCCGTGCGGTTGCCCTCGTCAATCTTGGCGAGCAGGTTGCGGGCCGCGTCGGTAAAGCGCCACTCCATGGTGGGGTGAATGGCCGTAAACTTCTGCTGCACAATAGCCTGCACCCGGGTTTGCTGGTCTTCGGCGTTGCGCTTCACGGCCACCGCAAACAGCGGTACAAACTGCGCCACCGTGTCCATGTCAAACTCGTCGAGGCCGTCGGCATCGGGCGTGCCCAATTCCAACAGGCCCACCGTATCGTTGCCGTAGGGCAGCAGCGCCAGAATGGCCGAGCGGATTCCCAGACTCATAATCTGCTGGCGCAGGTCGTCGGGCAGGTCGGCGGTGGCCACGTCCTTGAGCACGAGCGGCTCGCGGCTATCCATCAGGCGCTGGTAAATCAGGCGGAAGCTGCTGTCCGACGCCTTGGTTTGCACCTGTTTGGTGAGGAAGCTGTGGTTGATTTTGCGGCCGAAGTCCATAAAGGCCTTCTTTTTCTCATCGTAGGCCGCAATGCCCAGCTGCAAAGCTGGCTGGGCAAACAGCACCCGCAGCTTTTCCTGAATCTGCTCGAAGCGGGCCGGCGTTTGCAGCACGTCGCGCTCCAGCAGGTCGTATTTCAGCTCCGACAGAATTTCCTGTTCCGTCACATCCGTCAGGCGCAGCACGTTGAAGCCTTCCAGCTCAAAATGCTCGGCCGGCAGCAATTCCTGCCACACCTCGGGGCGGTGGCGGTTGTGGAGTAGTGTCTCACGCTGCTCATCGCTCAGCTCGGGCGGCGTGCCCACCACCCGCACCCGCACGAACGACGAGTCGAACCCCACGTTGTAGTGGCGATACAAACCGATTTTATAGTCCGGCACCGTGAAAATAATGGCCCCCAGCGCCGGCAGCTCCACCCCGTACACGCGGTGCAGCACCAGTTGGTAAGCCATCAGGCCCAGCTGCCGCTCCATGGCAACCATGTCGATGTTGAGCGGCTGCTTTACCAAGCCGTCCTTGTTCAGCATGATGTCGCGGAACAGCCGCGTCGAGAAAAAGCTGCGCCGCTGGAAGGGGCCTACTGCGCCGCTGATGTCGGTGGCCAGCGAGGCCGGCGGAAATACGGCCAGCATCAGCGTTTCCACCAGGTCGCACTGCTCTTCCAGTAGCTTAGGGTCGGCGATGGGTTCAGTAATCCACGGGTTCTGGGCCACCTGCGCACCCACCGCCTGGGCCAGCAGCGCTACCCCGGCATTGGTCGATTGCTCACGGTTGTGCCAATACTCAACCAGGGGTGCCAGGCTAAGGACGGTGCGGAATGGAAATACCGGCACAGCCGGAGCCGTCGGGGTGGGAGCGACGGAAGAAATGGGGTCGGGAGCCATGAAGTGCTGCAGAAAAAGGCGCAAGCGAGCACGCCTGTGTAGCATATACGGGCCACAGGCCCGGATGGACTACCGCGTCACGGTCAACACGGCGCGCCGCGAGCCCAGATTAGTATAAACCGCTGGCTGAGTCGAGTCGGGCCGGGCAAGGGCCAGCTTACGCGAGTTGGTGTAGCAGGTGCAGCAGCCGTTGCCCTCCAGGCTACCGCTCAGCTTAACGCGGTCGATGACCAGCACGGTTTTACCGGGGCGGGTTTTGGGCTTCGTGCCCGGGAAGTAGCGCAACGCGTAGCTGAACGTGTCGAGCCGGGCACTGCCCAACTGGCTAAAAGGCGACGCATTATTAATAAGCAGCGTGTCGTACGCCTGCGCCGCCGTGCGAATGATGGTAGCAATTTCGGGCTTGGGTAGCACGGCCGGCGGTGCCTGCCGGTTGTAGTGCAGGTAGCGCACCAGCACCAGCGTGTCCAATTCTTCGGGTACGGTGAACTTGGTGCGGTCGAACACAATGCGCACGGCGTCGGCCTGCGCCTCATTGGGGCAGTCGCACACGTTGTTGGCGCAGCAGCCGGGCAGCAGCAGGCCCAGGCCAATCAGGGCAGCCAAGCGGTTTATCAAGGGTAAAGCCATTACGCACCAAAGGTAAGGCCCGCCGCTCCCACGCTCCGCAGCGGAGCCAGTGGAAGCGGCGGGCCCGAATAAACGAAGCCAGCCCGAAAGAATTGCCTAGCGGCCGCCCGTAGCCGACGACGAAGCCGCCGGAATAGTGGGGTTCTCCACGGTGCCGCCGGCCAGCAGCAGCGGGCGCAGGCGCGTGGTAGCGGTATCGAGCTGTGGGCGAATTTTAGCCATTGCGCCGCGCAGGGCAATGACGTCGGCCAAGCGCGGGGCATCGGTTTGCGAGTAGCCGTGGTACATGGCCACTTTCACTTCCGACGTGCCGGTGCCTTCGTACGAGCCGAGCAGGTTGCCCGCCGCGTCGCTCACCTGCACCTCTGCCTGCAGGGTGGTTTTGTACCACTCCAGTGGCACGCCCACCACGGCCGGCAGCAGGAAGGTGAGCACCTGGGCGCCCTGCAGGCCCCGGCCGGTGCGCAGGGTTTTCACTTTCTTCACCACCAGCTTGGCATAGCCGTAGGTAGCCGAGTCGGTCGGTTCGGTCAGGTTGATGCGGCACTCCTGCTGAAACAGTTTGAGCGGGTCTTCGGGCAGCGCACCGTCGTTCATGGCCAGCGGGCCCTGGTCAGCCAGAATTTCCAGCGGGGGCAGGCGGTTGGCAATTGCCGCCGTTGGGGTACTACGCATTTGGTTTTTAACCGAAACGCAAGAGCTTACTCCCAGCAGCACCGGCACCAGCGCCAGTACCGACCATTGACGAAGAATTTTCATAGCTTGAAGGTAATAGAAAAGACCGATAAAAAGAAGAAAAGCAAAAATTGTCTTATATCCATACGAAACCCGCGCGGTAGGGTTTCTAAGGCTAAATTACGGTATTAATACGGTATTCTGGCCATTTTGCCCGAATTTTTTATGAGAACGAGGTGCCCGGGATAGCCCCGAACACCTCGTTTTCGTTCAATTTCGCGTGTTGTCCGGCGCTACTCCGCTACCGGGTCGGGGCCGGCATAGCCGTCGACAAACTCTCCTTCCCAGCGGGCCACCACGGCCGAGGCCAGGCAGTTGCCCAGCACGTTCACGGCCGTGCGGGCCATGTCCATCAGCGCATCAATGCCCAGAATGATGAATACCGGCCAGGCCGGCAAGTTGAACGAGGCCACCGTGGCCAGCAGAATAACCAGCGAAGCCCGCGGTACGCCGGCCACGCCCTTGCTGGTGAGCATCAGCGTGAAAACCATCAGTAGCTGCTGGCTGAAGGAGAGGGGCACGCCCGCCGCCTGCGCTACGAATACCGCCGCCAGCGACAGGTAGAGGGTGGTGCCATCGAGGTTGAACGAGTAGCCCGTGGGCATCACGAAGGCCACGATGCGGCGCGGCACGCCAATGCCTTCCATGGCTTCCATGGCGCGGGGCAGGGCAGCTTCCGACGACGTGGTGGCAAAGGCAATGCTCACCGGCTCGGCCACGGCTGCGATAAAGCGGCGCAGCGGTAGCCGAGCAAACAGCGCCACCGGCAGCAGTACCAGCAGCACAAAGGCAATGAGCGCCCCGTAGAGCGTGAGCAGCAGCTGCAGGGCATTGAACAGCGGGGCAAAGCCCATTTTGCCTACCGTGTAGGCCAGGGCACCCCCCACGCCCAGCGGGGCAAAGTACATCACCACGTTGGTGAACTTGAACATCACTTCCGACAAGCTCTCGCAGAATTCCAGCATCACGCGGCGCGGACGCTCGGGAGTGAGCGCCAGCCCAATAGCGAAGATGATGGCGAAAATCACAACTTGCAGCACCTGGCCTTCGGCCACCGACTTGGCAATGTTTTCGGGGAAGATGTGCAGGATGATGTCGGCCGCTGTTTGGGGCGGCGCGGCCGTCAGGGCTTCTTCTTTCACGCCAACCCGGCTGATGCCCACGCCGGCTTTGGTGAGGTTGATAGCCCCCAGCCCGATAAACAGCGCGAACGTGGTCACAATCTCGAAGTAAACCAAGGCTTTAATGCCCATGCGGCCCACTTGCTTCAGGTCGGCGTGGCCGGCAATGCCCACGACGAGGGTGGCAAATACCAGCGGGGCAATAATGGTTTTCACCAGGCGCAGGAAGGCATCGCTGAGGACTTTCAGGTTCATGGCCACGCCGGGCGCATCGTGGCCCAGCTCAATGCCCACGAGCATGCTCACCACAATCCAGAGCGTGAGCGAGCGGCGCGGGGCCGCGGCGGCGGCAATGGCGGCCAGTGCCAGCCAGCGGGCG
>NZ_BAAGZM010000212.1:0-6588 GCF_054778495.1 Hymenobacter agri | reverse complement strand
TTGCGGCGCGCTACGGCTGGCAGTGGGCCTTCATCGTGACCGGGGCACTGGGCTTCGTGTGGCTGGCCCTGTGGCTTTGGCTCTACGATACGCCGGCCCAAAGCACGCGCCTGAGCGCGGCCGAGTTTGCCTACATCAACGCCGACCTGCCGGCCGGGCTGCCCACCGAAAGCACCGTGGTGGAAGAAAAGCCCAAGGCCTCGTGGGCCACGCTGCTGGGCTTCCGGCAAACGTGGGCCTTCGTGGCCGGCAAGTTCCTCACCGACCCTATCTGGTGGTTTTACCTGTTCTGGCTGCCTGATTTTCTGAACAAGCAGTACGGCCTCACGGGCACGCAGCTGGCGCTGCCCACTGCCACGGTCTACCTCATGTCGAGCGTGGGCAGCGTGGGCGGCGGCTACCTGCCGCTGAGCTTCATTCGGCGCGGTATGCCGGCCTTCGCGGCCCGCAAGCGCACCATGCTGCTCATCGCCTTTGCCGTGCTGCCCATCATCACGGCGCAGTACCTGGGGCAGTACAGCCAGTGGCTGGCGGTGGGCATCATCGGCCTAGCGGCGGCGGCCCACCAGGCCTGGAGTGCCAACATCTTTACGACCGTATCCGACATGTTTCCCAAGCGCGCCGTGGGTTCGGTCACGGGAATCGGGGGCATGGCCGGCGGGCTAGGCGGCATTTTGCTCACCGCCCTGGTGCAAAAGCGCCTGTTTGTGCACTACGAGCAGCTGCACCAGCTGCCCACGGCGTATTTCATCATGTTCCTGATTTGCGGCGGGGCCTACCTGCTGGCCTGGGCGCTAATGTTTGCGCTGGTGCCGCGCATGGAGCCCATTCGCTTGGGAGATGACAGCTAGGCGTTGGAGAAGGAGCCATTAATAACCGAACCAGGTAGCCTTGAGTACGCCTGGTTGGCTTGTAGACAGCCGTAGTCACTCTGGATAGCCTGTTCTGGTCAGGATGGCTGGTGAAGAGTCCGCTACAGAACCTCCTGATATGGTGCCACGAAAAAGCCCTGCCGGCACTATGCCAGCAGGGCTTTTTTGTGGTATGCGCGTTGGACTATTGCCGCACTACGCGCTGGGTCAACACCCCGTCGGACGTCTGTACGCGCACCGTGTACACGCCTGCCGCCAGCCGGGCCAGGTTCAGGCGCATCTGCCCTACTGCAGCCGTCCTGGTGTTTACCGTATGCCCCAGCACATTGAGCACCGTCAGCGGCGATGACTTGGCTGCGGGGACTTCAAATTGCAGCGTGAGCTGGCCGTTGGGTTGGGATAGATGCGCAGGCTTACCCCGTTTAGGCTGGCCACGGAGCCGTGGCCCTCACCAGCACCGGCGTGGAAGGGGCCGTTCCGATTAGTGCTGCATCTTTACTGCTTCCTCAAGCTCGTAGCCCTGGCGATGTGGTAGAGATACTGCACCAAGAGCCCCCCCACGAACCTTCACAATGAGTTATCAATATTAAAAAAATCCGGCAGAACCCGGGCGGCTGACCTCACCCATCGGCGACACGTTAAAAGTCCCACCAATTCGTGCGCAGCCCACTCACTAAGGCTTGATGGATGAGGTCCCCCCGCCCAGGTTCTGCCGGAAAAATCAAGGTTACCCGGCTGGCCTGGAGGCCGCACCGGGCTGCAATTCGCTTAGGATAGTGGGGAGGTGAGGCCGGCTAGGGTGGCTTGCTGGGGCTTGGGCAGTTCCGGCACCGTCACCTCGCTCGGGCCTTTGCGCAGTCATTCGGCCGGCACGTACATGGTTTGCTGCGGGCCGATGGCCCAGTAACGGCCCAGGTAGTGGCCGTTTACCCACACCACGCGCAAGCCGGCGAACGTGAAAAAGCGGTTGAGGCATGGGTGGGGCTGATTAGTAGGGTGTGCAACCAGATGAGGGAGCCGCTACTCCTACCTAAAGGCGTAGCCACTCAGGCTGTAGCAAATAACTTGCGCGGCCCCGGCGCCAACCTCCTGAACTCTCCTGATGACCGATAGAATGTAGAGCTTGGGTAAAAAAACTGCTCCCAAAGTCGCTGGGCCTGTTTTCCTATCTTTTGCCTGCGAGCAGACTATACATCATGCATCTTCAGACAATTAGGCCAGCTTGGATTGAGGCACTATTTTGGTCCCGCTAATGCTCTTTACCAGAAAGTGCGTCCGCTATGAACAGCTCTCAATCAAACCGTTCTCCCTCCTTTAAGAAAATACTGGCGCTGGTGCGGAGAGGTGCCCGCTCCAACGAGCGTACCAATGCCGGATTGCCTGAATTTAACCGATTCTATCGCTTCTACTCCCAATTGAAAGATGATAGTAGTCAGGCAGTGCCAGCCAGTGATGAGCGCCAGCCGGAGGGTATTTTGGGAACCCAAACCAAATCAGACCGACTCATAGCAGGTGTATTAGTACAGCGCAACGCTCAACAACAGGCCGTACGAAACAAATACTTGGACCATCCGGACTATTACGCGCTACTGGCCAGCTTCTACACGGCCTTTATAGCCCCCCTTGAACAGGATTTCACCCTGCCACCAGCGACCGAGCCGTTATCCACAGGTTGGTAAAGAACCTCCTGCCCCGTCTAAAGCCTTGAAGAAATAGGTCACGGCCCTCGCACCAGTTGCTGATTATATGCTTGCAAGCACTGTATTAGCGGTAAGTAGCCACCGGTGCCAAGCCCCATTCAAAAAAATGGGACGATGCAGCACGGCCACGGGATGAATTCCATATTCCAGTGGATGAGCACTGGCTCCGCGGTGCAGAGCGCAGACTCAGCAATCACTGTAGCTCAGATATTATACCAGACCCAATAAACAAACGAAAGGCCGGCGTGACTACGCCGGCCTTTCGTTTGTTTCTCGTTTCAACGGCTAAAACGAAGGATGCCTTAATTCTTCAGCAGCATTTGCGACTGCGTGAACGTACCGGCCAGGTTGGATACCTTCACGTTGTACACGTAGTTGCCGGCGGCCAGGCCCGACACGTCGAGGTCGATGAGCTGCTCGCCTGCGCCCAGAGTGCCCAGCACCTGTTTCAGCACCTGCCGGCCATCTACCGACACCACGTTCACCTGCACTTCGGAAGGCGTGCGCAGCACCACCGGAATGCGCGTGTGGCCTTCGCAGGGGTTGGGGAAGTTCTGGCGCACCTGGAACTGGGCTTCGGCCGCCGCATCTCTCGTGGCCAGCGCCGTAGAGGACACGAACGCATCCCAGGCCAGCACGTAGCCCGCCGCCACGCTGCCCGTGACGGTGCTCATCTCCGTGGCGGTGCCATCCGAAAACACGTTGTCGCTGGCGTTGTAGGTGTAGCCGGTCATTCCCTTGGTGTAGCCGTAGGCCGTGGCCGCATTCACCGTCACCACCGCGCTGGTCGAGCTTTCGGGGAAGGCAATCTGCGAGACGAGCAGGCTGGTGCCGCTGGCCGTGTAAATGTGCACGTGGATGTGCGTGGCGCGGCTCTGGTACCAGCCGGGAAAGATGGAGGTAAAACTCACCAAACCAGCGGCATTGGTGGTCTGGCGTCCCCGCAGAAAATCCTGGGTGGTGTAGTTGGTTTGCTGCATGGTGGTGCCGCCGTACTGCGAGTAGTTGCCGTCCTTGTCGCAGTGCCAGATGTCGACCAGCAGCCCGGACACGGCGGCGCAGTTGCTCTGCACGTTTTTCACCGTTATGTTGATGGTGAACGGTACGCCCGTGCGGGTGCCCACAATGTTGCTGCGCACGTAGCTGGCCGGGTTGATGGTCGGAAACGGACCCTCCGTTTCGCTGTTAGCCACCGTGCAGGCTTCGACCTCGCTGCCCCCCAGCAAGGAGGGGCCAACAATGGCCATGCCCAGAAAGCCAAAGCTTTTCTTAAGAAAGTCAATTCTGTTCATAGGGAAATACTGTTAAAATGGCTTGGAGAAAAAAAGGAGTAAATTGGGTAGTTTAGGCTGGTTCAGCAGCGGCCCGTTCAAACCTCAGGTAAAACAGGATGGCCGTTTCGGAAAGCGCCTCGAAGGCTATTTCCGGCGTTTCCCAGAGCAGCAGCGCGTCGCGATGTTCGGCCAGCCGGTCTTCAATCTCGAACGAGCCGTTGATGACGTAGCACAGCGAAAAGCCGTCGGGGCTGATGCCGGAAATGCCGTCTTTCACCCGGCTGTCGTAGAGGCCCACTTGCGCCGAGGCGAACGGCGGCTCGCTCGCTACCAGCACGTTTTTTTGGGTCAGGGGCAGCGCAAGCTCCTGCACGCCGGCCGGCTCGGCGGCCGGCACGCGCACGTGCAGCAGCAGCAGGTTCACGGTTTCGTGCTCGAAGGGGTTCGTTAGCGTGCAGGTGTAGGCGGTTGGCACGGTGTAGAGGCAGCCCGGCAGCAAGGCCTGGTCGGTTTCGTGCATAGTGGTCAGCAGTGCCCCCCCCACGATGGGCAGTATCACCAGCTGGTGCCCCGCCAGGCCCGCCGTATCGGGCTGCCAGGAAGCACCGGGCCGCAGAAACACATCATCGAAACGGGCCTGCTGCTCAAAGCTGGTGCGGTAAACCTGCACGCCTGCCGTTTCGATGACGGTTCGGCGGTCGGCCTTCAAAAACCGGGACTTGTAAATGGGCGCGGTGGTTAGCGGTAGGGACATCTTGCGTCAGAAATAAGGAAGTCACTTCAATAAGCCGGGCAGCCGGCGGCCCGGCACGTCTCAGGCACTACTCGTCGGGGGAGGCAGCGCTTGGTAGCTTAAACTACGCACACGCCTTCGGCGCCTGCGCTTGAAAATCGACGGTTGCGGCCTCAGAATCGCTCAATGAAAAAAAACTGCCGGGTTAAGGTGATACCGTGGTTTCGGTTTCGGGTTAAATAGCTGGATGCTTCACTGCTCATAATCAGCATATATTCTTACCGCTTTACCGCTAGCTCTTTGCCTGTATATGTTGCCGGATTCAGCACCTGGCCGGCCGGGTGCTACCCCGTTGGCCTGCCTCGGCCAGGATAAGGCGGAAGGCGCGGCGGGCCAGCAGGCCCGAAAAGCGCCCCTGCCGGCGGCGGATGGTGAGCGTGCGGGGCGGTCGTAAGACTGCGTCCAGCCAATGGTGGTAGCTAGTAAGAGTACATTCAGGGGCAGGAGTTTTTTGACATGGGTGGTAGTGAGGACGAAACTATACGCCTGCCGTGCGGCGGCCTTCCTGAACAGTTCTGAATGCGTCCTGCGGCTATGTAGATAGCGTCAGTATTGCCCCCTCCCTGATTAACGGTTTTCCACCGTTAACCTATGGCGATAAAGTCATTGCTTTTGCTGGATTCATTCCTGCCTGTTTACCTTGTACTATGCTTATTCGATTAGCCAGCTTTTCTATTTGTTAATGAATACAGAAGAGTGGGTTAACTATTGCCGTTTGCGTACATTCAGGTATCCTGTCTCATTCACTATAGTTGTGCGTGCTGTGCTCGTCTGGCTTTTGCTACTGGCCCTGGGTCCGGTGGCGGGGCAAAACCGGGTGGCTGACAGCTTGAAGCGAGAGCTCACGGCCACTACTTCCGATACTAGCCGGGTGTTATTGCTCAGCAATTTGTGTTACGCGCTGAGCAACCAGAATGCCGCACAGGCCGTGGTCTACGGGCATCAGGCGCTGGCGCTGGCCCGGCAGCTGCATTACCGTTTCGGGGAGGCCAGTAGCCTGAATGCCCTGGCCCAGGCCGAGCACCGGCGCCAAAACTACCTGGCCACCACGCGCTATTACCAGCAAGCCGTGCAGGTAGCCGAGCACGAGCCCCGGGCTACCCAGGAGCTCACCGCCGCCCTGATAGGCCTGGGTCGGCTGGCCGCTGAGCAGGAAGAGTTCAGCGAGGCTGATAACTATTTCCGACTGGCCATCCGGCGGGTGCAGCGGGACAAGCAGGTGGACCCGATGAACGTAGTGGTGGGGGCCAATCAACTGGCCACTTTGTACCTGGGCTGGCTGGAGTCGGGTCGGCCCGCGCCCGATTCGCTCACGCGCCTGCATGCCTACTATGCCCGTTACGCCCTGAACACCTTTCGCCAGATGCCCGCCGCCCGGCAGCACCGGGAGCAGGAAACCCTGGCCTTTTGCCTTGACAACCTGGGCATGGTGCACCAGCGGGCACACCGGTACGACTCCGTATTTTATTACGAAACCCAGGCCCTGCGCCTGTTTCGGCAGTTCGACAGCAAGTACGGCATGACCCACGCCCAGCAGCAGATGGCCGAAGTGCGCCTGACCCAGCACCGCTGGGCTGATGCCACGATGCTGCTGCTGCCCACCATCAAATGGGCGCGGGAGCTGCACGCCGTGGGCTACGAAGCGCGCGGCCGCCAGCTATTGGCCCAGGCCCTCGACAACACCGGCCAGAGCCATGCCGCTTACCAAATGACCCGCGAGGCACAGGTAGTACTCGATAGCATGAACTCGACGGAGCAGCGCACTTCCCTGGCCCGGCTGCGGGTGCAGTTCGAGAGCGAGCGCCAGCGCGCCGAGGTGCGCGCCCTCACTCAGCGCAATCAATTGCAGCGGGTCGAGGCGCAGAAGCAGCGTCAGCACCTGCTCTGGCTGGGGGCGCTGCTAGCAACCGTGGTGGTCGGCCTAGCGGCCTCAGGCCTGCTGGCGTGGC
>NZ_BAAGZM010000211.1:0-6594 GCF_054778495.1 Hymenobacter agri | reverse complement strand
AGCGCGTTGCCGACCAGCTCGGCCGGGCCCTGGCGCACGTAGTACTGCACGGGCAGGCCGGTATCAGAGGTAGCTGCCAGGCGTATGGTTGCCTGAGTAGCTTTCTGGTCGGGTAGCTGCGGGAAGGTGAGGTGCTGGGCCGCACCCTCGGTGAGGCGCAGGGGCACCACCAGCTGGGCCTGCTGCACGGCGGGCTTGTAGCGGGCATCGCCGGGGTGCGTGGCCGTCAGCCACAGGTCGTACTGACGCAGGTTAGCCCCCAGGCCCCGCTCTAGATGTAGCCGAAAGGTGTCGGCGCTGAGCTGGCGAAACGGGCCACAGATACGGCTTATTACCACCGGGCCAGCCTGCTGGGCGTGGCCGATGGGCGTGCCTACGGGCAGTTTCGTCCACTGGGCCAGGCGTGGGCTGCCACCCGCCACGGTGTCGAGGAAAGTGCCGCGCTGCACAAACGTGATGCCATCGGCCAGGGGCCGGAAGGGTAGGTTGACCTGCTGGTGGGTGCTGCGTTGCGCGGCGGGCCGGCCATCGACCAAGTAGCTCACTAGCTGCGGCAGCTGCTGGCGGTGCCGGGCCTGGTAAGCAGCCGTGGCGCGGGCGTGCTCTTCGTCAAAAAACCAGAAGGCTTGGGCTGGGTCGCCGACATACTGGCCCACCGGGGCGGCGGCGACCGTAGGGACCTGATTAGGCACCCATTTCTCTTGCAGCCAGCCGGTTTTGGTGGGGTCGATGGGCGTGAGGACAGGGGCCCGGTCCCTCGGCATCTTTTTAGGCAGGCGGTATTGGACGGCTTTTTTGATGTAGAACGCTAGGTAAGCTACCTTCTCCTCGGTGGTGGCAAAGTGGCCTTCGGCCGGGCAGGCCAGCATACTCAGGGGTGTGAGTGGGTGCTGCTGGCGCTCCTTTAGTCCCTCCGTCGACCAGGTGGCGGCCGACTCATATTCGCCCATCGTCTCTAGGGCGGGCACGTAGTCGATGGTGCGCGTCCCCCAGATATCGGGCGAAAACTGCTTGTCGCGCACATAGGGCCACTGCCCGCTCACCGACAGGCAGGCCAGCACTCGCTCGGGTGCCCAGGCCGCCACGTAATAGGGCGCGCTGGCCGCCGCCGAGTGCCCCATCGGCACCAGTGGCGCATAGGCCAGCTCGCGGTAGCCCGACTCGGTGGCCAGGTCTTGCAGCAGCTTGGTGAGGATGTCGCCCGCGCCGGCCGTGAAGTTGAATTGCAGATTGAAAGCGGGCGACACCCACACTTCGGCAAAGCCTAATTTGCTCATTTCCTGCCGGAAATGGGCGTTTTCAAGGATGGAGATTTCCTCCATGTTATGCTGCGCGAATACGATGCCGCGTACCTGCCGGCACGTGGGCGGCACCCACAGGAAAGCCCGCGCCGGCCCGGCATTGTGGGTGCCCCCGGCCACCGGCAGCGACCATTGCCACTCCTGCGCCTGGCCGGAGTAGGCTGCCCCCAACAATCCTAGCAATAGGCAGCATATCCGTTTTAATGGGCCCACCGTTTTTGTGTTTTTCACTTTAATAATTTGATTATCAACATAATAAAATACCATGCTATGCAGAGCGCAGCGAAATATTTCGGGGATTGACGTCTACAATCGTCATTGATTATTGCCCCACGCGAGATGCTTTGCTGCGCTCTGCATGACCTAGTCTTTTCTCTTTATCATCTCCTCATTGCAAATCCCAGTACACCACGTAGCGCTCGCGCTGGGCCTTGTAGTAGGGCACCAGCCGGATGCCGCCGGCCCCGGTGGCCGGCGTGGTTTGGAAGGTGAGGGGCTGACCGGGCACGGGCTGGAACCAGTCCGTGACTTTGCCGGTGCTAGTGCGGAGCGTGTGTACCAGGTCGGCGGGCACGTGGTAGTCGTAGCCGTAGTATTGGTAAGGGTCGGCGGGGTCGTGGTCGGGGGCGGTGCCGACCATGTTGGCCGTGCCCATTTCGCCGGCCAGCACGAGCGGGCCGTAGGCGAAGGCGGCCTTGTGTGGGTCGTCGTTGGTGGGCACTACGCGCAGGGTCATGGGGTAGGTCAGCTCCACGCGGTCGCCGTTTTTCCAAGTGCGGCTTAGGGTGATATAGCTGCCAGGTTGCTGCTTCACGGCCACGGTTTTGCCGTTCACTTTCAGCACCACGCCGCTGGTAGCCCAGCCGGGATAGCGCAGGTGCAGGGGCATGGCCATCGGCTTTTTCGTCTCGATGGTGAGGCGGGTAGTTTCCTCTTCGGGGTAGCGGGTGGTTTGCACAACTTTCACGCCGCGCTCGGCCCAGGTCAGCTCCGAGGGAATAAAGAGGTTGACGTACAAATCCTGAGCACCGTGGTAATAGATGGCCTCGCCGTACTTGGAGTGGCTTTCGAAGCCCGAGCCCACGCAGCACCAGAACGACTGGTCGGGGGTGCTGTAGAGACGGTAGGCACCCGGCAGCATGGGCGAGAAGTAGGCCACCATGCCCGTTTTAGGGTCCTGCTGGCCCAGAATGTGGTTGTAGAGCGCCTGCTCGTAGTAGTCGGCGTACTTGGCGTCGGGGTTCCAGGTGAAGAGGTGCCGCGTCAGCTTGAGCATGTTGTAGGTGTTGCACGTTTCGCCGGTGTTGCCGGTGAGGTGCTTCGAGAGCTGGTCGGGCTGGAAGAAGTGTTCCTTGTCGCTGTTGCCACCGTGGGCGTAGGTGTGGTGCGCCACTACGTCGTTCCAGAAGAAGGTAGCCGCCCGTTGCGCTTTGGGGTCAGCGGTCAGCTCGTAGGCCCGCGCCTCGCCCACCAACTTGGGAATGACGGTATTGGCGTGCATTTTATCCAGCTTGTCCTGGCCGTTCTCCAGCGGTTCGAGCACGGCTTTGTGGTAGAACATTTCGGCCAGCTTGAGGTGCTGCGGGTCGCCGGTGATGGCGTAGAGGTTGTAGAAGGCGTCATTCATGCCCCCAAACTCATTGCGCAGCATCTTGGCCAGCTGTTCGGGCGTGAGGGGCGTGAGCTTCTGGTAGGCCCAGGCGGCCATGCCCTTTTCCACGTCCAGGGCCTGCTGGTTGCCGGTTTGCCAGTAGGCGTCCGTCAGGCCGGCGAAGATTTTGTGCTGGGTATACCACGGCGCCCACACGCTGGTGCCAGCAATGTTGCGGTCAATGTAGTTCTGCGGGTAAGCGCTCAAGTAGCCGCCTTCGTTCAGGGCCTTTTGCACGACGGCTAGGCCCGCCACCAAGCTGTCGCTCTTGGCCTTAAAAGCCGCGTTGCCCGTCGAGGCATACTGAAATGCCAGGCCCGAAAGGATGTGGCCGATGCTGTGGCCGCGCAGCTCCATGTCAAGGCCCTCCCAGCCGCCGAGGGGCTTGGGCATCTTGGTGGGGCTGGTTTTCTTATCGGTCAGCAGGCCCGCATTCACCCGGAAGCTGTGCAGCAGCCGTTCGGTAGGCAGCGAGAGTAGCCAGCGCCCCTCGCGGTCCATGTTGTCTTTGAAGGGGCTATCCAGCACCCGTACGTCGCTCAGGTTGAAGCTGTAGGCTTTGATGGGTGCTTTCAGGGCCACGGCCGTTTGCTCCCTGGTCTGACCAGGGTATTGGGCGCGTGATTCGGTTGCCAGAAGGCTAACAGCTAGTCCTAACGTAAGGGCAAGCGGGGAAATGAAATCGGGACGCACAGGCTTGGAATGAATGGGAGTCAGGACAAAACTCCTGGTGCGCCGCTACGCTTCCCTCCTGAACCATCCTGAAATACCTGAAACACCTCTGTAAATAAACAGGGGTAGCACAAGAGTAGGAACAGAAATTCCCGGTAGCCTCGGTAAAACCTTTTATTCTGGTCACCTCGTCGCATCCATTTCTTCGTGCGCGTTGGCGATACGGTGACCCGCAGAAGCTACTTCACCGCCACTGCGGTGACCGCATAGCCTAGGTCGCGTAGTTGTTGTAGCAGGCCACAGGCGCCGTAGAGATGGAATTGGCCCACCGCGATAAAGGCATTGCCCGTTTGGACTAATTCCTTCACTTTAGGCAGCCACTGCTGGTTGCGTTTGATGACCAGTTCGTTCGCTGGCGCACAAGGTACCTTGAACTGATAGTCGAACCGCATCCGCAGATATTCTTTCGCCACCGCGCAAATCTGGGCCTGGTTTTTATGCTGGGCTAAACTTTCCACCCAGAAATGGACACCGGGCTTCGCCTTTTCCCAAGTCAACTCACCCGTTGGAGTCGCGTTAATCGCCTTAAACTGGGTGGTGTACGTTTCCAGGCCGACCACCGGTAGCTTCGCCCGGCGTGCTAGTCCCAGCAGATAATCATCCATGTGCGTCGCTGTATCGGTCGGCAGCACGGTGCCGCAGTTTTGGGCCACGTAGTCTTGCTGAAGTTTGACGAGTAGCTCCGCGGGTTGGAGTTTGTCCAGGGGGACTAACCAGGCTTTGCTATAAGTGGCTAAATACGCCGCGTCGGCCGGGTCGAGTGCTTGCTGATACGCCGTGCTGGCCAGGCGGGCATTGATAACCGCCACGATGGCCTGCTCCTTATCCTCAACCGATTCGAACGCCGCCACCCGGGCCGCCAGCAGGGCCTGGGTGATGAGGGGGCGTCGGTCCAAGAAGGAATTACCCATTTGATGGAACGTGCCCAGGATATAGGTGGGGGCGGGCACGTCGGGCCCCGCGACCTTCCACATGATGGTATTCTGCGCCCAGACCGGCGTAAGCAACAACGGGCTGATAGCGGTTAGACAGAGGCGAAGGAGGGTGCGGGTAACCAATCGGTTCACGAGCATGGAGAATCAGGGGGGTGACAAAGTAAAATAATACCGGCCCAACCTGTTGATGTGTTCGAGCAGCAAGGGCAAGAGTCGGGCTATTTCGCCAGGTTCTGGAAGTTGGGCTAAAATCAGGTGTTAAGCCAGTACCCGTTTTCTGAGCCACCCCGCTCCCGCCAAAATTTCTTGCTACGGCCCTAACGGGAATTTCTGTTCTTACTCTTGCGCTACCCAAACTGTGCGCTTATAGCCGCTTGCCCTGTTGCAGCTTTTGCAGGCGCAGCAGGGCCTCTAGGTAGTAGTAGTCGGCGTAGTTGATGCTGGCGTCGATTTCGGTGCCGTTGGGCTTGTGGCCGGTGCTGTGCAGCAGAAAGGCCGGGCTCTGGTCGCGGGCCTGGTACTGGGCCGAGGACAGCGTGGTGAGCATCCGCTCGGCCTGCTGGCGGTAGCCTAGCGCGGCGGCTTTGTCGGGGGTCAGGGTGGAGAGTTCGAGCAGGGCTGAGGCCACGATGGCCGCCGCCGAGGCATCGCGGGGCGCGGCCGGGATATCGGGCGCGTCGAAGTCCCAGTAGGGCACCTGGTCGGCGGGCAAGCGCTTAATGAACACGTCGGCCGACTTGCGGGCGCGGTCCAGAAACTCGGTTTCCTTGCTTTCACGGTAGGCCATCGTGAAGCCGTAGATGGCCCAGGCCTGACCCCTGGCCCACATGGTGTTATCGGCGTAGCCCTGGTGCGTCACGCCTTTGATGAACTGGCCGGTTTTGTCGTCGTACACGGCTACGTGGTAGCTGGTGCCATCGGGCCGGAAGTGGTGCTGGCTCGTCACGCGGGCGTGGCTCACTGCCATGTCGTATAGCTTCTTGGAGCCGCCGTTTTTGCTGGCCCAGAACAGCAGCTCCAGGTTTATCATGTTGTCCATAATGGTGTTGTGGGGCCAGCCCATCTGCTTCACCATGCGCGGCCACGACAGGATGGTGCCCACCCGTGGGTTGAAGAGCGTGGCCAGCGAGTCGGCTGCCCGCAGCAGCACCTGCTTGTAGGCCGGGTTCTGGGTGAGGCGGTAGCCGTTGCCGTAGCTGCAATAGAACTGGAAGCCCAGGTCGTGGTCCACGGTCTTGTGGTCGAGCACGGGGGCCAGGTCCTGGGTGAAGCCCTGCGCCTTTTCCTGCCAGAAATTCGTGGGCTGGGTTTCGTACACGTACCAGAGCGTACCGGGCCAGAAGCCGCTGGTCCAGTCCTCGCGGCTCACGTATTGCCACTGGCTTTGGCCGGCTGCGATGCGGCGCGGCTGCTGGGTGTAGTCAGGCGTCTGGGCCACGGTTTTGCGGGCCTGGGCGGCGCAGTAGGCCAGCTCCTTGGCTACATCAAGGGCCGGGGCGGTGGCTTGCGTTTGGGGGAGGCGTGTGGTGGTGGCGCAGCCGGTGGCGAGCAGCGCGGCAAGGAGGTAGGGTGCGAGGCAGGTGCGGGTGGGCATAGATTCAGCGAATAGCTAAGCAATAATTTAACGAAAGACCGTCATGCTTCGACTACGCTTCGCTCAGCATGACGGGCGATTTCTTGACGGACAATTTCCGGGTCTCTACTTCCCCGGCCACCCCGTGGCGCTCACCTTGTCCAGCCGCACGGTAGTGCTCACGGTGGTGAGGCGCGAGCAGGCCGGCAGGCCCACCAGCACCTGCTGGGGCAGGCTGGCGCGGAAGCTGCCTACGGGCGTCCATTGCTTACCATCGGGTGAAGTGAAGCCGCTTATGGTGTTGCCTTTGCGCTCCAGACGCAGCCAGTAGTAGCCCACCAGCCGGCCGAAGGTGACTTGCGGCTCGGCCAGGGGCGGGGCACTGGCTTGCACGGCGGTGCG